>CAYXQW010000109.1:8203-8575 GCA_964466695.1 uncultured Bdellovibrionales bacterium | reverse complement strand
ACGTAACTGCTTGAAATAACCCCACTTTTCTCCGAGGCAAAGGATCCGCACCCATTTAGGATCCTGTCGGACAATTCGCTCCCGTCGCATCTGGCCGCGCTTGCGGGCGCCTTTTTGCGATAAAATCCTCGATGTATGCCACATACACCTCAGATTTGATCACAAAAAGTCTCCTCACAATCACGACCATCTGCTCGGTCCGGAATTGCCCGACAGGCTCCTAGAACGGGACGTTGTCGTCGGTCATGGGGGGAGGGCCGTAGTCGTAGCCCGGCTCTTCACCCGCGCCGCCGCCTTGCTCTTGGCTCGCGGGCTTTTGGCGCGCGCCTGGCGCGGCACGGCCAGGGAAAAATGCACCGCGGTCGCGCGCGG
>CAYXQW010000109.1:0-8193 GCA_964466695.1 uncultured Bdellovibrionales bacterium | reverse complement strand
TGGGCGCGCGCCTGGTGCGGCACCCTCGGCGCGGCCGCCGAGGAAGGTTATCTCTCGCGCCTGGATCTCGGTGGTGCTGCGCTTGTTGCCGTCGCGGTCGTTCCATTGCCGCGTTTGCAGCTTGCCCTCGATGAAAACCTGCCGGCCCTTGGCGAGATACTCGCCGCAGAGCTCGGCGAGCTTGCCCCAGACGACGATGCGGTGCCACTCGGTGCGTTCTTGCTTTTGTCCTTGCTTGTCGACCCAGGTCTCGCTCGTGGCGATGTTGAAGTTCGCGACCGGCTGACCGCCCGGGGTGTAGCGCAGCTCAGGGTCGCTGCCGAGATTGCCTATGAGGATGACTTTGTTTACGCCGCCGGCCATATGAACCTCCTTTTGTCCGTGACGACCCTCTTTGCCACACAGGTCCGACATTTCTCAAGCCCGCCGAAAATTTGAGATGCGGCGCGGGCCCAAGTAGGGTCGCGGCAGGCTGCTAGCTCTTCGCCAAAGGCCACGGGTATTAACATGATGCAACAAGAAGACTTCTTCGCCAAAGACCGAGATGCCAACCTGAGCTTCGATGTGGCCACAGAGCCGCCGTGGGCGGCCATGAGCCCGTTGCCGCTCGATGTTGCTCCTTCGCCGGGGAACGACGAGCCCGCACTCGTCGCCGAGCGCGTGCGCTTCGCCGTGCCGGTGGCGGTGGGGGTTTGCGGCACCGATCAACCTGTCGACGGAGTCATCGTCAACATTTGCGAGCGCGGGCTCGCCTGCGTGTTGCCGGTGGCGTTGCATGAGCGCGAGATCGTGGAGTGCTGTTTCCGACCCGCCCTCGGCGAGCAGCACCTCACGCTCGCGGCCGAGGTGGTCTGGCGGCGGCAAGCCGGGGGTGAAGACTCGGCCTATGGTCTTTGCTTTACCGAGCTCGGCGTGGCCGAGGGAGAGCGCATCGATGCGCTCGTCAAGGAGCGCTCCGAGGGGCGCGCCGCCGAGTGGACCTTGCCTTTGGTGCCCGAAAGCGCCGTGACGGTGAGCGAGAAGCGCGAGCGCATGAGCCCTTATATGAGCGGGGCTCTGGGGTTGGCCGCGGGGGTCGTCATCTCCTTGATCTTGTCTTTCGTGCCGAGCCTCATGCTTGGAGAGGCCCCGGTCGAGGTCGCGCCGAAGGTGACCCCGGTCGAGGCTCCCCCCGCGCCTCCCGTAGAGCCCGCGCGAGCAGAGGTCGTTTTGCCCGTGGCGCCGGAGCCGGCACCAGCCCTCGCCGGTCCCGCCCAGACCTTCGAGGTGGAGCTCGCTGTCGACCGGCCGGTCGATACCTACAAGAGCTTCTGGCTTGCGAACCCTCGCCGCCTGGTGGTGGATATTCCCGGCGTGCGTCACGCTGCCGGCGCGAAGGATCTGGAGCTGCAAAGCCCTCTCGCCTCGCGTGTGCGCCTCGGGACGCACGGGGATACGGCGCGCTTCGTGGTGGATGTCGCGGCCGAGGCAGCAGAAGAGGTGCCGGTGCGCGTCCACGGTAACGGGCTCGTGCTCACCCTCGCAGCAAAGTAACACCATCGCGCGATCTTTGTACCTTCTGGCGCAAATCATGTAACCTCATGCAAAGGTGCATGTTTATTCCTCAACATCTCGAAAACATTTGCTTTTGCTCGAGGTGGGATATTGACCCACTAGGTCTCATGAATCCTCGCAATGTGGCCGTTTCCCCCCGAATTATCAGCAGAAAGAGCTTGACTAGCCTCGGCTGATATATAGAGTCACCCAGGTGGTAAGAAGTGGATCAAAGTGGATCCATTTCCCATACCACTCAGCAAAGGTGACCTGAGCATGTTCCGCGGCCTCTACGAGCATACGCTTGATGCCAAGGGTCGCTTGAGCCTTCCCGCTCACTTTCGCGAGCTCTTACGCGCGCCTGGCGAGGAGACGGAGGAGGCGCCCCTCATCGTCACCACCGGGATCGATCGCTGCCTCGTGGCGTACCCCATAGCGGCGTGGAAGGCCTTCGAGGATAAGCTCGCTGGCTTGTCGCAGTTCGACCCGGCCGTGGTGCAGCTCAAGCGCATCTATGTCGCGGGCGCCACTTTGTGTCCTGTCGACAAGCACGGTCGTCTGCTCATCCCGCCCATGCTGCGCGAGTATGCCGAGCTTTCGCAGGAGGTCGTCTGGGCCGGCATGGTGACCACGATCGAGCTTTGGGCGAAGGAGCGTTGGAACGCGCAGGTCGCGGTCTCGCGCCGAGATCCAGAGGCCATCGCGCGCGCCTTGACGGAGCTCGGGTTGTGAGCGCGTCTTTTTCGCACACGCCGGTCTTGCTCGCGGAGGTGCTGCGCTTTGCCGCCATGGCAAAGCCCGCGCTCATCGTCGATTGCACGGTGGGCGGCGGCGGGCACGCGCGCGAGCTCTTGCGTACCTTCCCCGCGGCGCGGCTCATCGGGATCGATCGCGACCTCGAGGCTTTGGCCGCGGCGCGTGCGGCGCTCGCGCCCTTCGGTGAGCGCGTGCGGCTCGCGCACGCCCCTTTCTCCGCCACGGCGCGCATCTTGTCGGAGGTGGGGTGGGGCAGCGCGGGTCTCGTGCTCGCCGACCTCGGGGTGTCCTCCCATCAGCTCGAGTCGCCAGCGCGCGGCTTCTCGTTTCGCGCCGAGGGCCCGCTCGACATGCGTATGGACACCTCGCGCGGCCAAAGCGCGGCCGAGCTCATCGCCGAGCTCGAGGTCACGAAGCTCGCGCGGGTCATCGCCGAGCTCGGCGAGGAGCGGCACGCGCGGAAGGTGGCGCGCGAGATCGTGGCCTGCAAGCCCAAGACGACCCTCGAGCTCGCCGAGGCGGTGCGCCGCGTGGTGCCGCGGGGCAAGGGGCACATCGACCCGGCCACGCGCACCTTCCAGGCCGTGCGTATGTTGGTCAACGATGAGCTCGCCGAGCTTGGCGCCTTCTTGTCGCTCGTGCCGCACGTGCTCGTAGAGGGGGGCGTCTGCCTCGTGATCAGCTTCCACTCGCTCGAGGATCGCGCGGTGAAGACCGCGTGGCGCGAGCTCGTCGGCGGCTGCGTGTGCCCGCACACGCTCCCCGTGTGCGTGTGCGGCGGCGGCAAGAAGCTCGTCGAGCTGCTCACTCACAAGCCGGTCGTGGCCGGGGCCGAGGAGCTCGCAGCGAACGCGCGGTCGCGCAGCGCCAAGCTGCGGGCGGTGCGCAGGTCGGGGAGGGCGGCATGAGCTTACGTTTCGGCTCGCGCGTGGGCATCGGGATCGTCTTTATCGTCTTCGTCCTCGCGGCCTTGTTCCGGGTCTGGGTCTATCAAGACGCGGTGCAGCTCGGCTATCGCCTCTCGGAGCGCGAAGAGGAGCGGCGGAGGTTACGCAACGAGGTTCGTCAGCTCGAGGTCGAGCTCGCCGCCGAGCGCTCACCCGCGCGGCTGAAAGACGCGGCGCGCTCGCTCGGGCTCGTGCCGCCGGACGCGCGGCAGGTCTTGGCGCCGTCGCTCGGTCGCCGGGCGGCAAAGCCCGCGGGCGAGGCGGAGGCGTCGCGATGAGCGCTCGCGCGCACAAGCGCTTTACCGGCCGGCTCCGCCTGCTCCTCGTCTTGTTCTTGCTCAACGCCGCGTTGGTCTTGGCGCGGACGGCGCAGCTCCAGGTGGGGCAGCACGACGAGCTCTCGCGCATCGCGCGCAGCCAGTATCTAAACGACGTCAAGGTGCCGGCTCGGCGCGGTCACATCTTCGACCGCGGCGGCGAGCCGCTCGCCATCTCCTTGGACGTGCCCTCGGTCTACGCCAACCCCGCGGCCATCGTCGATGCCCGCGCGGCGGCCAAGGCCCTGGCCCCCGTGCTCGCGCAGTCGGTCGCGTCCCTCTATCAGCGGCTCAACCAGGATCGCCTCTTCGTCTGGCTCAAGCGGCAGGTGAGCCCCGAGGTCGAGGCCAAGGTGCGGGCCCTCGGGATCGCCGGCGTCGCCACCACCAAGGAGTCGCGGCGTTTCTATCCGCACCGCGAGCTCGCCTCGCAGGTCTTGGGCTTCACCAACGTCGACGCGGTGGGGATCGAGGGCGTCGAGCGCTCGTTCGAGGAGGTCTTGAAGGGCGAGCCGCAGGTGGTGGTGACCGAGCGCGACGCGCGCGGCCGCGCGGTCTTGCAAGGAGGCCTCGATCCCGAGCAGCGCACGAGCGGCGCCGATGTCTTCTTGTCTCTCGATCTCCAGATCCAGCACGCCGCCGAGGCCGCGCTCGCGCACGCCGCCGGCGCGACCCGCGCTCTTGCGGGCATGGCCGTGGTGCTCGACGTCGAGTCGGGCGACGTGCTCGCGAACGCCGTCTGGCCCGCCTTCAACCCCAACGTCACGAGCAGCGCGAGGCCGGCCGCCACCCGCAACCGCGTCGTCACCGACATGTTCGAGCCGGGCTCGACCATAAAGCCGCTCGTGGTCGCGGGGGCGCTCGAGAGCCGCACCGTCAAGTCGAACGCCTCGTTCTTCTGCGAGAACGGCAGCTTCGAGATCGCCGATCGTACTATTAGCGACACCAAGCCGCACGGTTGGCTAAACCTCACCGGCATCATCCAGAAGTCCTCGAACATCGGCGCCGCGAAGATCGGTGAAACGCTCGGCAAGCAGCGGCTCGCCGAGTGGCTGCGTGCCTACGGCTTTGGTGCGCGCACCGGGATCTCGTTTTCCGGCGAGGCCGCGGGCATCGTGCGGGACCCGGCGAAGTGGTCGGGGGTGAGCGTGGCGACGATCTCGTACGGGCATGGCGTCGCGGTTACGGCGCTGCAGCTCGCGCTCGCCTACCGGGTGCTCGCGGCCGATGGTCGCTATCGCGCGCCGCGGCTGGTCACGGCGGTGCGCTCACCCGGGGGCGAGCGCTTGACCGTGCCGCTCGGCGAGGAGCGGCAGGTGCTCAGCCGCAAGACGACACAAGAGGTGCGGGCCATGCTCGAGGCGGCGGTTGGCCCGGGCGGCACCGGCGGGCTCGCGGCGGTGCCCGGCTATCGCGTGGCAGGTAAGACGGGGACGGCGCAGAAGCCCGATCTCGTCACGGGGGGCTATACGAGCGACTCCTTTATGGCCGCCTTTACGGGTTATCTGCCGGCCGAGGCGCCGCGCGTGGTGATCGCGGTGGTGCTCGACGAGCCGGGGACGCAGCACACGGGCGGCGCGGTCGCGGCGCCTGTCTTCGCCGAGATCGGGGCCGCGGCCATGCGGGTCTTGGGGGTGTTGCCGAACGAGCCCGTCGCCGCGCCTTTGGCGCCGGTAGCGCGCGAAGAGGTGATGGCGCGCGTGCAGGCGCTCGAATCCCCGGTCGCGTCCAAGCCCGCGGGACAAGAGGGCACGGTACCGTCCTTCGCGGGCTTGTCGGCGGCCGAGGCTTTGGCGCGCTTCTTCGAGACGGACATCGGGCTCGAGCTCGAGCTGCTCGGCTCCGGGCACGTGGTGCGGCAGGAGCCCGTGGCCGGGACGCGGCTCGGCAAGGTCGAGCGCTTGACACTGGTGATGGCGGAATGAGGCCCATGGCGCGAGTGAGCGAGCTCTTCGATGGCCTCTCGGCCTCGATCGAAGGCGAGGACGTCGAGGTGTCGGCGCTCACCTGCGACTCGCGCCGCGTCACCGCGGGGGCGTGCTTCGCGGCGCTTCGCGGGGCCAAGGCGGACGGCGCGCGGTTTCTCGCGCAGGCCTTGGCCGCGGGGGCGACGAGCGTGCTCTGCGATCAAGCGCTCGAGGTCGGCGCTGCCACGCTCGTGCGCGTCGAGGACGCGAGGCTCTCCTTGGCGCTCGCGGCGCGGCGCTTCTATGGCGACCCGGCGAGCGCGCTCACCATGATCGGGGTCACGGGCACCAACGGCAAGACCACCATAACCTACTTGCTCGAGAGCATCCTCGCCGCCGCCGGGCACCGCCCCGGCGTCATCGGCACGCTCGGGGTCCGCTACGGCGCGCATGCCGAGGAGACGGGCCTCACCACCCCCGAGTCGGTGGATCTGCTCGCGAGGCTCGCTAAGATGCGCGCCGCGGGGGTCTCGGCCGTGGCCATGGAGGCAAGCTCGCACGCCCTCGCGCAGCACCGGGTGGCCGGGGTGAGCTTCGACGTCGGGGTCTTCACCAACTTGACCCACGACCACCTCGACTACCACGGCACGCTCGAGGCCTACTTCGCCGCCAAGGCCTCCTTGTTCGCGCGGCACATGAAGCCTCACGGGCGCGCGGTCTTGAGCTACGACGACGCGCGTGTGCGCGGTCTCGCCTCCTCTACGAGCATCACCTTCTCGGCTTCGGGCGACGCTAACGCCACGGTGCGGGTGCTCGACGCCGACCTTGCGACGACGGGCATGCGTCTTCGGGTCGCGACCCCGCGCGGCGAGCTTACGGTCGCATCAAAGCTCATCGGCGCCTTCAACGTGGAGAACATCCTCGCCGCCATCGGCGTGGCCGAGGCGCTCGCGTTGCCCCACGAGGCTTTGGCGCGGGGGATCGGCGCGTGCACGAGCGTCCCCGGACGGCTCGAGCGGGTCGCCACCGAGCCCTTGGTGGTGGTGGACTACGCGCACACGCCCGACGCGCTCGCGAAGGCGATCGCCGCAGTCCGCGCCATCACCTGCGGGCGGCTCGTGTGCGTCTTCGGCTGCGGTGGGAGCCGCGACGGCAGAAAGCGCGCGCCCATGGGCGAGGCGGCGGGGCGCCTGGCCGACATGGTGGTGCTCACCAACGACAACCCGCGCGCCGAGGCGCCCGCGGACATCGCCGCAGAGGTGGAGCGGGGCCTCGTCGCCGCGGGCATGCCGAAGGCGGCGAAGCTCGAGGGCGCAGGTTACGTGGTAGAGCTCGATCGGGCGGCGGCCATTCGCTTGGCGGTGCGCGTCTTGCGTCCGGGCGACGCCTTGCTCATCGCGGGCAAGGGCCACGAGACCTATCAGATCATCGGTGAGGCGACGCGCCACTTCGACGACCGCGAGCAGGCGCGCGCGGCGCTCGCTAGCGAGGAGGTGCGAGATGACGCATGACTGGTCGCTCGACGTCCTCGCGCGGGCTCTCGGGGTCGCGCCGCCGCCCGGCGCAGCGTCGATCCGCATCGCCGAGGTGTGCACCGACACGCGCAAGCTTGTGCCCGGGAGCCTGTTCGTGGCGCTCTCTGGCGAGAGGTTCGACGGGCATCTCTTCCTCGCCGAGGCGGCGCGTGCGGGCGCCGTGGCCGCGGTGGTCGATGCGGCGGGCGCGGCCTCGTGCGAGCTTCCCTGCCTCGTGGTCCCCGACACCTTGCGGGCGCTCGGTGATCTTTCGGCCTTCGCGCGGCGCGAGGCGGGCGGTGAGGTGGTCGCGGTCACGGGCTCGAACGGCAAGACCACCACCAAGGAGATGCTCGCCGCGCTGCTCGCCACGCGCGGCCGGGTGCACAAGACCTCCGGCAACTTAAACAACCTCATCGGCTTGCCGCTCACGCTTCTGTCTTGGCCGCGCGATTGCAAAACGGCGGTGGTGGAGCTCGGCATGAGCGCGCGCGGCGAGATTTCGCGGCTCACCGAGATCGCGGCGCCCGACGTCGGGGTCATCACCATGATAGGCCCGGCGCACCTCGCCGATCTCGGCACGCTCGAGAACATCGCCGCCGCCAAGGCCGAGCTGTTCGAGGCGATGCCGAAGGGTGCCACCGGCGTCGTAAACCTCGACGACGAGCCGCTCTGCCGCGCGGCGCTTGTGGCGCTCAAAGACCGCGCGCGCCTCACCTTCGGTAAAGACCATGCCGCCGACGTGCGCATCGAGGCGAGCCTGCCGAGCGCGCGCGGGCTTGAGCTTCGCCTCGCGGTCTTGGGCAAAGCCCTGCAGGTCGAGCTCCCACTCGTCGGCGCGCACAACGCGCACAACGCCGCGGCCGCGGTGGCGGTAGGGGTGGCCTTGGGCCTCGAGCTCGATGCCATGGCCGAAGGGCTCGCCGCGACGAGCTTGCCTTCGGGGCGCGTCGCGTTCGTAAGGCGTCCGGGCGGGGTGAGCTACATCGACGACACCTACAACGCGAACCCCGCCTCGGTGCGGGCGGGGCTTATGACGCTCGGGAGCGTGGCCGAGGGCCGTCGCGTGGCGGTGCTCGGCGACATGCTCGAGCTCGGCCCGCGGGCCGAAGAGTTCCATCGGGAGATCGGTAGCTTCGCGGTCACGGCCGGCTGCGTGCTGGTGTTCGCGCTCGGAGCGCAGGCGGAGGCGGTGGTCGAGGGGGCGCGCGCCAAGGGT
>CAYXQW010000108.1:7410-8603 GCA_964466695.1 uncultured Bdellovibrionales bacterium | reverse complement strand
CTGCGCGACGCGGGGGCGGAGTACTTCTGCGTCGACGTCGCGCACGCGCACGCCAAGTATGTCGGCAAGACCTTGAAAACGATCCGCGAGCATCTCCCGCACGCCTGCATCATGGCTGGCAACGTCGCGACTTACGCCGGCGCCGATTATCTCGCCTCCTGCGGCGCCGACCTCGTGAAGGTCGGGATAGGTGGCGGCTCGGTATGCACCACCCGCATCAAGACGGGCTTCGGTGTGCCCATGCTCACGGCGATCCACGAGTGCGCGCGCGTCGATCGCTCCATCGTAGCCGACGGCGGTATCCGCGAGCCGGGCGACATCGTGAAGGCCCTGGCCTTCGGCGCCGACTTCGTCATGCTCGGCGGCATGTTGGCCGGCACGACGCCGACGCCCGGCCCGGTCATCACGAAGCCGAGCGGCGCGCGGGTCAAAGAGTACCGGGGCATGGCGAGCAAGGAGGCGCAAGACGACTTGCAAGGCCACATGCCCGAGTGGAAGACCGCTGAGGGTGTGGCCGTGGAGGTCCCTTATCGCGACGCGCAAGACGAGATCTTGGCCGATATCAGAGGTGGGCTCTGCTCCGGGCTCACCTACGCTGGCGCCGACAGCATCCGCGAGCTGCAGCGCAAGCTCGATTATCTGGTGGTGTCGCGCGCCGCGCGCCTTGAGAGCCTGCCGCACGCGGAGTGTCGCGATGAAGTAAAGATGTCCGGTTGAACAATCTTGCCAAGGCCAACGAGAGAGCACGGCCCGCATGACGCGCCGCAGGCAGCCGTCTCTACGGTTTTGTCTCGGTGTTGAATCATGCTTCGCAGCGGGTCACCTCAAATCCCATTGGTCGAAAGAGCGAGGTGGATTTCTTACCTCGCAGATTCGAGCGCTTTCAGGTCGGCAGTCTATCCAGCTTGGAACCTACAGGTAGGTTTCTGGCGCGGGAGCGTGGGAATCAACACCGTTTCCCTCCTCCTTGCCCTTTTCTGCGTGACCGAGATTTTATTTCGTGGTTAATTTTTCCTGTTCGCTCAATCCAGGAGCTGCGCTCTAACCTGTGGGAGGGTGAGCGGTTACAAAATCTGTGTCAATCTGTTTGAACCGCCAAAGCGCCCACCAATTGATCGCCGCCTATGTCGAGGGCTGGAAGGTCAATGACCCAGCCCGGATCATCGCCACGCTGGCGCCCGACTGTATCATCG
>CAYXQW010000108.1:0-7400 GCA_964466695.1 uncultured Bdellovibrionales bacterium | reverse complement strand
ACGGCCCCACGTACCGCGGCCTGGAAACAGCCGCCAGGTGGATCGAGGGTTGGCTGGGCGCGGGGAACACGGTCGATCGCTGGGACGTCACCTCGTTCTGCTTCGACGCGGCGGAGCAGACAGTCGCCTTCGAGTGGGTGTTCGTCTGCACAGCGGACGGCGTGCGCTACGAGATCGACGGCGCCAGCATCGCCGAGTTCACGGGCAGCAAAATCGTCAGCCTGCGCGAGTATCGAATGACCGAGCCGCCCTACGACTGGACGGGGTAATGAAGAGGTAGTTGGCGAGTTCGTCGCGAGAAAGGACGTTCATATGGTGGCGGACGACGACGCGCTGACCGAGGGCTTCGTGGATGGCCATGCCCGTGGATAAAAAGATGCGATGCCGACGCCCTCCTGGCCTGAGTGGGCGCAACAGCCCCAGCCGCTCCAACTCCGCGCTGCGGTTCAGACAGTAGAAAGCGCCTCAGCCTTGAGGCGCTCGAGCGCCGCCTCTGCGCCTTGACAAGCCCGCCGTCGAGGCCTTACGAGCCCGCCGGTGTCATCTTCCGATCACAAGCGCCCGCAACGCGTGGCCGAGCTCATCAAGCACGAGCTCGCCGAGGTCATCACCAACGAGCTCAAGGATCCGCGCGTCGGCTTCGTCACCGTGACCGAGGTGCGCCTCGGGGCAGATCTCAAGAGCGCGCGCGTGTTCGTCTCGATCTACGGCGATGACGAGACGCGGCAGGCCTCGCTCGCGGGGCTTAAGATCGCCGCAGGTTACCTAAAACACGTCATCGGTCAGAGGCTCGCGCTGCGGCGGGTGCCCGAGCTTCGGTTCGAGCACGACGACACCCTCGATCACGCCGAGCGGCTCGACGCGGTCATGCGCGCCATCGCCAAAGGTGAGCACGAGGTGCCGAGCGCAACGGCGAAGCCTCCGGCCTCCGTCAGCATCTATCGCGGCGAGCTGGCCGAGAAGCGGCGCGACGCCGAGCGACGGCGGGCGCAGGGCGCGCGGCGACCTCACCAAAGACGCTCGAAGAGATAGAAGGGCCTAATACATGAACGGTGTTCTCGTCATCGACAAACCCTGCGGCCCGACGTCGCACGACGTGGTCAGCGCCGTGCGCAAGGTGCTGCGCGAAAAGAAGGTAGGCCACACCGGCACGCTCGATCCGACGGCCACGGGCGTCTTGCCGCTCGTCCTCGGCGAGGCCACCAAGGTGGCGCGCTACTTGAGCGGCGGCGATAAGACCTACCGGGCGACCTTGCACCTCGGGGTCTCTACCGACACCCTCGACGGCGCCGGGCAGGTGATTTCCGAGCGCGAGGTCAAGGTCTCGGAGGACGAGGTGCGCGCCGTCGCCACGAGCTTTTTGGGCGAGGCCATGCAGACGCCGCCGATGTTCTCGGCCAAGAAGGTCGACGGCAAGCGGCTCTACGAGCTCGCGCGGCAAGGGATAGAGGTGGAGCGCGAGGCCAAGCGCGTGCACATCTACGAGATCGAGGTCCTCGAGGTCTCGTTGCCGAACGTCGTCATGGACGTCAAATGCTCGGCGGGCACCTACGTGCGGGTCTTGGCGCGCGATATCGGGGAGAAGCTCGGCACGGGGGCCTACCTACAGCAGCTCCGCCGTCTCGGCGCCGGGCCCTTCACGCTGACCGACGCCATCGTGTTGCAAGAGATCATAGATGATCCGAAGGTGGTTGCGGGCCGACTCATCCCGGTCACCCGGGCCTTGGCGGAGTTACCGAGCATTGAGCTGCCTCGTGGCCTCGGCCGCATGATCCGTGACGGCTACCAGCTCACCGTGGCGGACCTGCGTGCGCTCGATGTGCCCGCGCTCGAGGCCGAGGCCGTCGTGGCGCTCAAGTACAACAGCGGCGAGCTCGTCGCCGTGGCGCGGGCCATGGTCGCGGCGAGCGAGCTCGACGCCCTGCGCCGCGATCAGCAGGCCCTCAAGACCGAGCGCGTCTTCGGCCGCGAGTAAAGGCCGCGACGCGCCCGATGAGCTCGGGGGCTAGCCAAAAGGCGAGGGCGCCAAAGCAAAGCACCACCACCGGCCAGTCACCCATGAGCCCATAGAGCGTGAGCCCAGGCATCGCGCTTACGGTGCGGACGATGTTGGCGCGTACCCCCATCTCGCTCTCTGCAATGACACGCCCGGTCGGATCGATGATGGCGCTCACCCCCGAAGGCGTGGCGCGGACGAGGTAGCGCCGGTGCTCGATGGCGCGCATGACGGCGAAGCTCTGGTGGACGCGCGTGCCGAAACCATCACCGAGCCAGTCGTCGCCGAGGACCACGATGAGGTCGGGGTCGTGCTGCATGAGCTCGCGGACGCGCGCCGCGAAGAGCTCCTCGTAGGAGTGCAAGACGCCCACGCGCAGGCCCTCGATCTCGAAGATGGAGATCCGTGCCTTGACCGGGCTCTGGCTCGCCTTGGTCGCGAAGGGGATGAAGTCCACCATGGGGCGAAGGAGAGCGCGCGGCGCCTCCGCTACCTGTGCGCCGGAGGCGTCGATGAGCACGCAGGTAGCGAGACGAGCCTCATCGTGCAACGCCCGGCCACGCAGGTCGAGGAGCACGATCGGCAAGCCGAGGCGCGCGGCGCAGGTAGAGGCGACCTCGAGCGGCCGCGGCCCAGGGTAGAGCCGCGCGGTGGCCTGGGGCCAGAGCAAGAGCTCGGCACCCTGCCGCGCCGCCTCCTCGCTCTGGAGCTCGAGCTGATGGTTGTAGAGCGCGGGGTTCTTACGGTGGCGCGCGTTGCCCAGGGCTTGGATCACCCCGACGCGTAGCTCTCTCTTCGGGTTTGCCGCCGTGTCGCCGACATCGCGAACGACCGTGACGCCATAGAGGATGGAGCCGAGGAGCAGGGCGATCGTCACCGTTGCCGCGAGGGGTGGCAGACGCGTATGCCTAAACGCCGGGCGGCGGGGCAGGAGGGCGAAGAGCAAGGCGTTGATGGATGCGATGATGAAGGTCAGGCCGAGCGGACCTATAAGATCGAGCGTCTGCGCGAGCACGCGGTTATGCGCCGCCGTGTGTGCGAGCCTCGTCGGGGCGAGCATGGGCATGAGCCACTCGCACAACACGAGCAACACCGGGCCCGCGAGCCCGACTTTGACCCCGCGCTTGGACAAGGCACGCACCGCAAAGGCCCATACGGAAAAGAGCGAGGCCTTCGCGACGCCGAGGCCGATGTAGCCCGTAAGCGCGCCTATCACGGGCAGCTCGGCGCCATGACGCAAGGCATGATAAACCCAGCCGAGCGCCGCGAGCTCAGTCACGAGACCGAAGGCATACCCGCAGGCAACGGCTCCCAGGGACGAGAGCCGAGGGTCGTCGAGGAGCCAATAGATGGGGATGAGACAGACGAAGGCGAGGTAGGCCTGCCCGAAGGCGGGGGTCGCCGCCGCGTACAAGGAACCGGCGAAGAGAGCGACCCCCACGCGCCACGCGCGCGTGAGCCTGGCTTGACGGATTGGAAGCACGACCTTAAATACCAAAAACCTGTGTTGTAGGGCGAGGCCCGAGGCGAACATGCCAATTTATGAGTATAAATGCGGTGGTTGTGGGGAGGTCTTCGAAGTTTTGCAGCGCTACGACGACCCTCCTCCCGAAAAACACGAGACCTGCGGCTCGACAGAGATCACGCGCGTGATGAGCGCGACGTCCTTTGTGCTCAAGGGCAGCGGTTGGTACGCGACCGATTATGCGCGCAAGGACTCGGGCAAGACCGAGAGCGGAGCGAAAGCGCAAAAGACCGAGGCGAGCACAAAGACCTCGCCGAAAGCGGCCACGAGCCCGGTGACTTGAGAGCGGTTAAAGGCTCGCCTTGAAGTCGGGCGCGGGCTTGAAGGAGACGGTCTTTGTGGGAGGGATGGCGATGATCTCGCCGGTCTTGGGGTTGCGACCCTTGCGCGCCTTACGCTTCTTTACCGTCCACGTGCCGAAGCCAGGGTAGGAGAAGCGCTTGTCCTTGCGGATCGCGCGGTGAAGGTGCTCGAAGGTCCTGTCTATGACACGTGCTATCGCGCGCTTGCTCGTCTTTGGGCCCGTGTCCTTCGACACGCGCTCGATCAAGTCTGCCTTGGTCATGCGCTCTCTCCGGTTCAGCTATGATCCAAAATTGTTAGAAACTGTCGTTGCCCGTGTCAAGCGCGAGGGCATTAGCGTTTTTCGGCGTCGAGGAGCTGCTCTATCTGCACGACGAGGCTGACGGTGGCGTCGTAGAGCTCGGCTTCATACAGGCGCTTGCTCACGACATCGCCGCCGTCTTTGCTGGCGCGCCCGCCGTACTTCGCGCTGATGCGCGCGCTCTCTGAGTGCAGGCGCTTGTAGAGATCGAGCATGCCCTTGGCGCGCGTCAGCACGGGGGGGTCGGCCTCGATGGCCTTCTCTAGCTGCTCGCGCTTCGCGAGGAACTGCGCGTAGGTGAGCGCGGGGGTGGAGGCGGCGGCGGCCACCGATGGGACCTCGCCGCTCGGAGGCGCAAGGTCGGTCGTGGCCACCATGGCCGCAGCCTTTCCCGTGGGCGCGGCTTCATCCGCGACTACCGTCGTGACGACCTCGGTGCCGGTCGGATTCTCAGGCGCTGCCTTGACGGCGGCCTCGACCTCGGCGCTCTTTTCTTGCGGCGCTGCGGTCTTCTCCGTCTCTGCGACAGGGGTCTCGCTCGCGGCGGTGCGCAAGCTCGCGATGCCGACCCTCGTAACCTGCACGACGTCACGCACGCCCAGGGCGGCCCACGCGGCGCCGAGCACGACGAGGAGAATGACGAACCACCTGGCGACGCCGAAGTGCTGGTACCAGGTGACCACGGCCAGCAGCACGAGCAGGCTGGCGGCGACGCCGAGCAAGTGAGTCAAGGCCCCTATCAGCACGAAGGGGATGAGGCCGAGCAAAAGACCGAGCGCGGCGGCGATGGTGGGCAAGGGGGAGGTGGTGCAGAGCACGACGAACATGTTGGATCTGCCCGCGGCGTCGGACGCGCCGCCGAGCTTGCGGATGAGCCAGCCATTCACCGGGTGCCACACAAGGCCGATGATGATGCTCACGACCAAGGCGATGCCCAGGGTGATGCCGGGCGCTACGAGGAGCTGGCCGATCGCGAATACACCCCTCGTAAGGGACACGACGAGCCCGGCCAAGATCGCGATAATGACGCCCAGGGTCATCGGCACGAAAGCCCAGGCCATGAGCTCCACGGGGGCCATGGCGTCATGTCGAGGCGCCGCTATGCTCTCGCGCACATAGCCGAGCGGCCTTAGGACGAGCGCCGGGATGGCGGTAAGGTAATAACCGATCGCGGTCTTGGCGCTGGCGATGAAGTTGGCCGGGGAAAACCCGCGGGCGTCACCCCGGCGTGCGGCGGGGGCATCGGTGTCGGCGTCGTCGTCTTCCTCCGGCAAGGGCGCGGCCTGGCGCGCCGCCTCGAGCTTGGGCTTCGCGACAGTGCGGGTCTTCATGCCGATTTCGGGGTTGCGCACGGGTTGCTTCGTGAGGAGCGAGGCCGTCTTGTTGCTGTCGGCGCCGGTAGGGCTCGAGCGCTCGTCGGGGGTGTCGTCGATCTCCATGACCTCGAAGCGCCAGCGAAACAGGCTGAAGGAGAGCCCGATCGCGAGCTCGACCGGTCCCTCCACGCGGTCTTCACCGACGAAGGTGCCGTTCGAGGAGCGCAGGTCCTCGAGCATCCACTTGCTCGCCCGTCGATAGATCTTGGCATGCACACCCGAGACGCCGATATCGGGCAGCACCACATCGCAGCGATTACGATCGCGGCCGAAGACCGCCCCCTCGGCGGGGATGCGGTGCTGCTTTCCGGCGTGATCTTTCAATTGAATGTACATCCGCAGCCTCCAGCGCTACAGCTCGTAGCGAACCGTGATATCCATCACCGCGTCCACCTCCCCGCGAGCTCCCGATACGGCTATACCCCGGCGCACGGCTCCGCCAATAGCTATGTGACGCGAAAGGTACAAGCTCGCGGCCGCGAAAAGGTACTCGTCGGCGGCTTGGTTTGACAACAGCAAGGTGAGCTTTTCGTAGCCGAGACGCTGGTAGGCGGCGTAGAGGCTGAGGTGGCGGGTGCTGCGCGGGAAGTAGAGCCTCTGCACCTCGAGGTAGGCGGCGAGCGAGCGCGTGGTCGCTTCGCGAGCGCGGGCGCTCCCGTCGCGGTAGGCGAGGCCGAGACCGAAGCGGCGTCGCCACTGATATCCGAGCTCCAGAAAGCCGCCCAGGTAAGGGGCGCCGCCCGCGAGGGTAGTGAGGAGCTCGAGCTTGGTCATGGCCACGTCGCTCCCAGGAAGCCGGAGCCGCTCGGCGAGGTAGGCCGGACCGAAATAGCTCGGGAGAAACCGCTCGCCGTGCACCGTGCCCGCGAGCCGCAGGCGCAGCGCGTGCTCGTCGCGGGCGCCAAACGAGCCGTAGGCGAGCGCGCCGAGCGTCACGCCGTAACCTTCGGTGTCGAAGGTGAAGAGACCCGCGCCCTCGGTGTAGAGCGAGAGGACGCTCGTCTCGTTAGCCCACGGCGTAAGCTCGAGGCTCGCCGCAGCGCCGTAGACCTCGACCTCGGCGCCGGGGCTGCTCGTGGTGGGGAGCGGCGCCGCGCGGTCCGCGGCGAAGGTGCCGCCGATCTGCAAGCTCCGAAGCAACGGCACGGTGGTCGCGTAGAGCGGTCGCAGCGAGAGGTTGGCGCCGCCGACCTCGGGAGCGAAGACGTCGTCGACGAAACCCTCGGCGCTCAAGGCCTCGCCGTTCATGTCGAAGCCGAGCGAGAGGTCATCGGGGCGGAGCGTGTAGCCAGGCGGCATACGGCTCGTCATGCTCGGGGTGAAGTCGTGCATGAGAGACCCGTGACCGAGCGAGCCCGACAAGGTGCGCCCGAGCTCCGCGTGGAGGCCTTTGCCGGCTCGCCCGTAGCGAAGATGCTGGATGAAGCGCGAGTAATCGCGCGCCTCGTCGAAGCTCTGGCCGAGCGGTTGGCCGTGGCGCGGCTCGCCCGCGAACGGGAGCTCGAAGGGCGCGGCGAGGCGAAACGCGAGCCCGTCCTCGTGACCGAAGTAGCTCGCCTCGAGCACCGCGAAGGCGCCGGCGCTGTCGTCGATGCGGCCCGCGCCGAGGCGGAGGCCGAGCGCCGTGCTCTCGGGCTGCAAGAGCAGAGGCCCAACGTGGCCGCGCGCGGGCGTAAGTTTTGGCGACGCGACCGCTTCTCGCGCGGAGGCTTCTTCCTCCGCGGCGAGGGCGCTCTGCACGAGGTTGTCTAGTGGCACCTCTTCCTCTTTGGTCGCGCTTATGTAGGTCTCGGGGGGAGAGTCGAGGAGGCGCCGCGCGCCAGCGTAGCGCACGCGGAAGTAGCCGGTCGCGAGGCTGTCGAAAGTGACCTCGCGCTTGCCCGAGGAGGCGTGGATCAT
>CAYXQW010000107.1:4393-8717 GCA_964466695.1 uncultured Bdellovibrionales bacterium | reverse complement strand
GACTACGAGACCGCCGAGATCTGCCTGAAGGGCGCCGAGACCGGGCACCTCGTGCTCACGGCCATCCACACCCCCGACGCCGTCCGCACCATCCAGCGCTTCGTGGGGCTCTTCCCGCCCGAGGACCACGACGCCGCGCGCATCCGCCTCGCCGAGTCGCTCAAGGCCACGGTCTCCTTGCGCCTGCTCCCCACCACCGACGGGCAGGGTCGCATCCCCGCCACGGAGATCATGCGCGTCACGCGCACCCTGCAAGAGTGCATAAGGCAGGCCGAAAAGCTCCCCGAGATCCCGCACCACATGACTCAGGGGCGCGACCTCTACGGCATGCAGACCTTCGATCAGCACCTGCTCGAGCTTCACCAGAAGAAGCAGATCACCTTCGAGGTGGCGCGCATGGCGGCGACCAACCCCGAGGAGTTCCAGCGCGCCCTCACCATCGAGTAAGCGGTTTTTTTTACTTCCGTAAGCTCCGCTCTTATGCTCGAGCCAACGCCGCTCCTCGGTCGCTTGTCGGCTTGCGCGAGCCGTCCCGAGGGGCCAAGACCTTTAACGGAGGTTCTCATGGTCGCTCTCGCCCGTGCTCTCGCAACCAACGACACACCCCTCGGCGTGCTCGACTTGCCCCCCCGCACGCTCCCGTGCTTCGCCAACAGGCGGAGCCTCCCCCGCGTCGCGGAGAGCTTTTCGGTGCGTGTGCAAGACGACGAGCACGACTGTCACGGCATCGATCTCAGCTTCGGCGGGTTCATGTGCGCGGGCGGCGAGCCTATCTGGCCCGGCAACACCACGCGCTTTACGCTCACGCTGCCAGGTGAGTCCTCGCCCATCCCCGTGCATGGTCGCGTGGCCGAGCTCGTCACGCGCCACAGCGAGGTGGCCATGCGCGTGCGCTTCGAAGGCATCACGCAGGCCGCGCGTAAGCGCATCGCGCTGTGGATGGCCCGCACGCGCGGCGTCTGATGTCGTCTGTCATCATCTTGTTCGGCGGCCCTTCGAGCGAGCGGCGCGTCTCTTTAGCCTCGGCCCAGCACCTGGCGCTCTTGCTGCCCGAAGCGAAGCTCTGGTTCTGGGCCAAAGACGGCGCCGTGCACGCGATCACGCCGCACCTCTTGCGAGACTTCGTAAGGCCGTTCGAGCACGACTTCGATCCTGGCTGTGAACCTACATACCCGAGCGTCCCGCGCGCCCTCGACCACGCGCATCGAGAGGATACGTTCTTCCTCGCGCTGCACGGCGAGGGTGGTGAGGACGGCACGGTGCAGCGCTGGCTCGAGGAGCGGCGCCTGTATTTTACGGGCTCGAGCGCCGCGGCGAGCCGGCGCGCCTTCGACAAGGCCGAGTCGAAGAGCCTCGTCGCCGCCGCGGGCATAGCCATCGCGCCAGCGCGCGTAGTGCGCGGCGCCGCGCAGGCGGAGGCCCTCGCGAGCATCATGGAGCTGCTCTCGGTCCACGGTCGCGTCGTGCTCAAGCCCGTGGCCGATGGCTCGAGCACGGGCCTTAGCTTCGTGGAAAAAGAGAGCGAGGCGCGCGCGGCGGTCATGTCCCTCGCTACGACGCCGGAGGTTCCTTTCCTCGCCGAGGCCTTCATCGATGGCACCGAGCTCACCGTCTCCGTCATCGACGCCGAGGGTGGTCCACGCGCCCTACCCTGCGCCGAGATCCGCTGCGAGCGCGGCGCGCGCTTCGACTACGAGGGCAAGTACCTCGGGCACGGGGTTCAGGAGATCATACCGGCCGAGGTGGGGGAGGAGCTCTGCGCGCGGGCCGGGGCGCTCGCCGTGCTGGCGCATCTCACCTTGGGCTGCACCGGCTACTCGCGCACCGACATCATCGCCGGGCCGCACGACCTCGTCTTCTTGGAGCTCAACAACCTGCCCGGCCTGACGCGCGCGTCCTTCTTGCCGAAGCAGCTCATGGCCGCGGGCATCGACATGCAGGCATTCATCGCGCGGCAGATAGCGCTCGCGCGCGCTCGTTACAATAAAACTTAAGATAGGTCAGGACGAGAACAGCCGCCGCTTCTTGGGCGCGACCTCGACCTCACCGAAGCTCTCGAGCAGCTCGCGCTGCTCGGGCGTAAGCTCGCGCGGGATCTCCACCTTGACGAGCACGTGCAGATCGCCCCGCCCACCACCGCGCAGCCGCGAAACCCCCTTCTTACGCAGCGTTATGACGTCGTCGGGCTGCGTACCGGCGGGGATCGTGACCTCCTCTTTGCCCTCCACGGTAGCGACGCTCACCTTGGTCCCGAGCGCCGCTTGCACCATGCCGATCGCGGCCTCGGCGATGAGATCGTCGCCGTCGCGCTTGAGCGTCTTGTGTGGTCTTACGCGCACGGCGACGTAGAGGTCTCCAGGAGGGCCGCCGCGCACCCCCGGCTCGCCCTCGCCCGCGTAGCGCAAGCTCATGCCGTCGTCGAAGCCCGCCGGGAGGCGGGCCGTGACCGTGCGCCGCGCGCGCATGCGTCCTTCGCCGCGGCACCGCGCGCAGGGCTTGGTCTGCTTGCTTCCCTGCCCGCCGCAGTCGGGACAAGGCGTGCTCAGCAAGAACATCCCCTGCCCGGCGATGATCTGACCGCGTCCCTGACAGGTAGCGCAGCGCACCGTCTGGGAGTCGGGCTCGCTGCCATGGCCATGACACGCCTCACAAGGCACGAGCTGCTCGAGCGCGAGCTCTTTTTGGCAGCCCGTGACGGCCTCTTCGAACGTGATCGTCAAGTCGTAGCGAAGATCGGAGCCGCGATGCGCCCCCCCCGACCGGCGGCCGCGCTGGCCGAAGCCGAACATGTCGCCGAAGATATCTCCGAAAGAAGAGAAGATATCCTCGACCCCCATGCCCGAGAACCCGGAGAAGCCCGAGCCGCGCAAGCCGTCGAACCCTCCTTGGTCATAGATGCGGCGCTTGCGCTCGTCGGAGAGGACCTCGTACGCCTCGGAGGCCTCCTTGAACTTCTCCTCCGCGGCCGCGTCCTTGTTGCGGTCGGGGTGAAAATCCATCGCCAGCTTGCGATAGGCGCGCTTGATGTCTTTGCTCTGCGCGTCGCGATGGACCCCGAGCACTTCGTAATAATCACGTGGCATTAACTTCTTCTTCCCGTAGCTTTGACCTCGACGCCGAGCCTCTCCCGGCAGCTTAGGTCGCGCGCCGTGCGTGTCAATCACGCCTGACGCCAGGCCTTGGCTAGCACAATCGGCGTGCGCTTGGCACCCATATCGCTCGCGTGCTAACTTCCGACAACGTTATGAACACGAGCTGCCACCATGGCTGATATTCGAGGCGCCCTCGTAACCCTCAGGCCTCTCTCGGCGCTTCGGATCTCGAAGTTTCACAAAGACCTCCTGCAAAAAGAGCGCTGGCAAGAGATCCACGCCACCAAGCCCCCGGATCTCGAGGTCTTGAAAAAACGGATGCTCGAGCGCCGCTCGATCCGCGCGTGGGACATCATCCCCGAGGGCTGCACGACCTCCATCGGTTACGCCGGCTACCGCGTGCGCTGCGGCTGCCCCTTCATCTTCTTGTTGTTCGTCGCCGAGCCCTTCTCCCGCCATCTGGCCGAGGACATCATCCCGCCGCTCGTCACCCACTTCTTCAACCACACGCACCGCCGCCTGCCGGATTATCGCCAGTCCGACCCCATGATGCTCTATCTCGAGCACGCCATAGCCGAGCAGCTACACGCCTTTCTCATCGACAACGGCTTCGATCCCATGCCCGACTTCCCCATCATCGACCACGAAAAGCAGACGGCCTACGGTCTCTTGCCCGAGACCTACGAGGCCTACCACAGCGACGATCAAACCATGATCGACGAGCAAGAGCTCTACCCGGACGAGCTCGATAGCTAGATGCAAGGCGCCTCGCGCCTTCGGGGCGTAAAGCTCGACGCCTTCTTGGCGCGCGGCAGCGTGGCCGAGGTGTACCGCGGCCGGCTCGTCACGGGCGAGCGGGTCGTCATCAAGACCTTGCGACGCGAGCTCGCCTGCGACCGCGCCCACATCACGCTCCTCCTCGAGGAGGGCGAGCTCCTCTTACGTCTCGCACACGCGAACATCTGCCGCTGCCTCGACGTCGTCGCAAACCCGCCGGCCCTGGTCCTCGAGGACCAAGGCGGCGCGACCCTCGCCGAGCTGCTCTGTGGGCCTTGGGCCGGAGGCGTGCCGCTCGCGGAGGCCTTGTTCATAACGCACGAGCTCACCCTCGCCCTGTGCTACCTGCACGAGCGCGACATCGCGCACCTCGGGATCTTGCCTGGCAACGTCATGCTGTCTCATACAGGACACGCCGTGCTCATCGACTTCGGCCACGGCGCTTGGCCTGGGAG
>CAYXQW010000107.1:0-4383 GCA_964466695.1 uncultured Bdellovibrionales bacterium | reverse complement strand
ACCTGGTGTGGTTCGCCCACGGTCTCGCCGAGGCACTGCGCGCGGTGCACGCCGCCGGCGTCATCCACCGCGACATCAAGCCGTCCAACGTCCTGCTCGAGGGTCGCGCGCCCGTGCTCATCGACTTCGGTCACGGCCATTGGCCTGGGCGGAGAACCATCATCACGCGCGAACCCAAAGACCTCACCGCAAAAAACGCTGGCTATACTTGCCCGGAGGTCTTCTCGTCCGCGCCCTTCGGCAAGCCCGCCGACCTCTACCGGCTCGGAGCGCTGCTCGCGCACATGTTGACGGGCGAGCCGCCAAAGCTCGCGACGCTCGCGCAGAGGCTGCCTAACGCCCCTCCCGCGGTGCTCGCGCTGCAAGCCGCGCTCACCGCGCACGACCCGGCGTCACGGCCCGCGGCGACCCAAGCGCTCGTGCAGGAGATCGCGAAGCTCCGCGAAGCGTGCCAGCAAAAACCGTGACGTCACACGTACGAGCGCATCCTCACTTAACCGGTGGTCGCACACTCCAGAATCACGCGTCAGCTCGGTTCCCAGCATCAGCGGTAAACTTCGCGTCGGTGTCCTACCTTGAGAACGACAATGACGACACGTCGGTCGTCGATGCTGTAAATGATACGGTAGTCGCCAACGCGCACGCGCCAGAGGTCGTCGTAGCCTTGCAGCTTGCGGCAACCAAGCGGCCTCGGCTCAAACGCGAGCTGCTGAGCAACCCGCAGAACGCGCACCTGATCGGCCTTGGATAGCTTGGCGAGCTGCCGCTCGGCAGTGGCGGAGACCTCGATACCGAAAACGCCCCCCACGGCCGGCACTAGAGGAGACCACCAAGCTTGAGCTCCTTGACCACCTCGGAGAGCGGCCTCGTCGGCTCGTGGCGGATATGCTTGACGTCCTCGATGTCTTGTAGCTCCTCGAGCTTGTCGAGGATGGCAGTCTCGATGAACTTGCCCATCTTGAGTCCTCGCGATTCGCAATAGCTTTCAACCGCAGCCTTGAGACGGGAATCGACCCGAGCGGCGAGCTGTACCTGTCGCATCATCTGTTGCCTCCTGCTAACAACAGTCAACATATGCTATAAAATCATAGAGCACAACGCCTTAGTACAAGTAAACAGCGCCGGCGCTTGGGCATGTGTTGGAGGTTTGACT
This sequence comes from uncultured Bdellovibrionales bacterium, assembly GCA_964466695.1. Taxonomy (GTDB): domain Bacteria; phylum Myxococcota; class XYA12-FULL-58-9; order XYA12-FULL-58-9; family JAFGEK01; genus CAYXQW01. Next base: position 3,230 of record CAYXQW010000107.1, on the reverse strand, counting down.
GCCACCAATACCCGAGGCGCAACTATCTTCCCCTGTAGCGCCCGTTGCCAGAGTGTTGCCGTCGCCCGCGAGGGCTACCGCGTGGCCAACGTTGTCGCCCGAGGCCGTGTTGGACGCTTTCACGTAGGCGCCACGACTCCAGGTCGCGCCGCTGCGTACGAACACAAAGACCGCACCGGCGCTCGTCGCAGAGGTATCTTCGGAGTCGCCGTCGATCCCCACCGCGTTGCTGTCTTCTAGGCGCGCACCTACCGCAAGCGTATTGCCGTCGCCCGAGAGCGCTACCGCGTTGCCAAACAAGTCGCCGCTGTGAGCGGGGGACCCTTTGATATAGGCCTCGTGGCTCCACAGAGAGCCGCTGCGGCGATACACGTAAGCTGCGCCCGAGTCGCTCGCGGTTTCGCTGCCGGTGCCCCCCACACCCGTAGCATTGCTGTCCTCGCGCATAGCTCCCACGGCGAGGGTTGCGCCGTCGGCCGAGAGCGCCACCGCGACGCCGAATCTATCCCCAGCCCCCGTGTTGGAAGCTTTGACGTAGTCATCAAACCCCCAGCCTGCTTCGCCAAGCCGATAGACGTAGACAGCGCCGGAATCGGCGGCACCGTCGTTGTCGCTACCCCCAACCCCCGTGGAGCTACCCGCTTCATACAGCGCTCCTGCGGCCAAGGTTCGGCAATCGCCGGAAAGCGCCACCGACCAGCCGAATCGATCGTACTCTCCGGTGTTGGACGCCTTGACATAGGCATCGAACTCCCAAGCAGATCCGGTGCGTCGATAGACGTACACGGCTCCGGCTAAGGCGGCCAAATCGTCGTCTTCGCCATCAACAAGCACCGCGCTACCGCGCTCCTGCGGGGCTCCCACGGCAAGCGTGTTGCCGTCGTCGCACAGAGCCACCGCAAAACCAAAATAGTCACTGGCATCGGTGTTCCATGCCTTGATGTACACGGGCCCCTGCCACCCCGACTCGCCGCGCTCGAACACGTAGACGGCGCCGGCGTCAGCCGCCGAATCATTGACCAAGCCACCGACTCCCGTCGCGCTGCCGTCCTCGTGAGGGGCTCCGATCACCAACGTGGTGCCGGACGCCGACAACGCCACGCTGTAGCCTAAACTATCCTCGGAGCTTGGATCCGACGCTTTGAAGTAGCCGATCGCTGGCGACAGGTTGGCTTCGACTGCAAACGGCGCCGAGGGAGTGCAGCCCCCCTCGTTACAGGCCGCGAGCTGATAGAGCGCATGGGCTCGGCGAAAGAGCGCGATGTCGTGATTGTAGGACGTTGCCGTAAGATCGCCGCCCACCTGAGCATATCCGGAAGCACCATCTGCATCTTCGAGCACGCGGTAGTAAGTGGCACCGGCCACCGGAGCCCAGCTAAAACGTAGCTGCTTGATGCCGTAGTCGACGAGCCACGCGGGCGTGGCCGGCGGTGGCACCTCGCAGCGGCACGCCACGCATATCCGGTCGACCGGGCACTCGGCCAACCCCGGCTCGCCGCATTGCTCGGCATGGGCTTCGCCCGCATCGCGGCGCGCGACGCCGTCGCCACAGGAATTGCACACGAGCTCGTCACAGGTGTTGCCCTCCGCGCAGTCACCATCGGCCGTACATGCTCGACCGTTGGCGCACGGGGAGCAGCTACCGCCACAGTCGATATCGGTCTCGTCACCGTTCTTCACCGCATCGTCGCACGCCGACTCCAAACAGAGCCCGTCGCCACAGACGCCGCTCGTGCACGTCTGCGCCTCGCTGCAACGAGCGCCGGGGCCGCACAGCGCACACGAGCCGCCGCAGTCGGTATCAACCTCGAGGCGGTCGTCTCATACCATATCGTCACACAAGCTCACGCACTGCGGCAGCGGGGCACAAAAACCGCTCGTGTGGTCACAGTAATAGGCATCCTCACAGTCGGCGCCGCTTGCGCACGGCGACTTCGCGTACGTCCTGCAAACACCATCATCGCAGACCTCGGGTATAGCCGCGTCGCAGTCGCAGGTGGTCCAGCAAATCGTTTTGCATGCCCAAGAACCATCTGCGTAGGTCACACACACCTGGCCCTCGTCGCAGTCGCGCGCGGTGTCGCACTTGCCGCCTTTTTTTGCGTCCGAGCAGGCGGAGATCATCAGTAGTCCGCAAACTCCCACGATAGCTCGATTCATTGGTCGCTCCTTGTGCGAAGACCCTGCCACACCTGACACGGGCTTGACCACCCACGACAGACGACGGGCGAGCAGCTTTGCGCCCGAGGAGCTCAACCCGTGACGTCGTACCTCCCGAAGCGCATGGAGAAGCTCGCCCTCCCCTGCGACAACGAGCGGAGCTCCGTGGCGTAGCCGAACATGCGACGCAAGGCGACGCTCGCCGTGATCACGCGCGAAACTCCGCGCACCGCGACGTCCTCGATCTGACCGTGGCGTGCGTTCAGGTCCCCCAAGACCTCCCCCAAAAACTCCTCGGGCACGAGCACCTCTACCCGCATCAAAGGCTCGAGCAACAAAGGCCCCGCCGCGCGCACCGCCTTGCGCAGGGCCTCGCCGGCGGCGATGCGGTACGCGGTCTCGGCGGACACCGACGGCCGATAAGAGATCTCCACGAGCGCCGCCTCGTAGTCATCCAGCGGGTAACCGTGCGGGCCGAGGCTCCCCGCGTCGCGCACGCCCTCGAGCGCCGCCGCCACCACATGCGCGGGCGCACCGGCGTTCGCCGTAAGTCGCGACACGACCTCGATCCCTCCTCCCCGCGCGCGCGGCGCGATGCTGACCTTGGCCTGGCCGAACATCTCGTCGCTTCCCGTGTGCCGCGAGAACTCCGCCTCGGCCGCAGCCGCGCTCGCGATCGTCTCGCGCAGCACCACCTCTGGCCTGCCGAGGTGGACTTCGACGTTGTACTCGCGCACGAGCCGCTCTTTGAGCACCTCGAGGTGCAGCTCTCCCATGCCTTGGACGATGGTCTGTCCGGTCTCCGAATCCTCGCGGACGCGCAAGGTCGGATCTTCGTCTGCAAGCTTTCCGAGCGCGAAGTCGAGCCGCTCCTTCTCGGGCTTCGTGCGCGCCTCGACCGCCGCCGCGATCACGGGCTCGTAGGCGTCGATGCTGCCGAGCACGACGGGGGCCGAGACGGCGCACAGGGTGTCTCCGGTGATGGTGTCCCGAAGGCCGTTGGCGACGATTATCTGCCCGGGGCCGGCCTCCTCGATGCGCTCGCGCTTGTTCGCGTGCACCGAGAAGAG
>CAYXQW010000106.1:3295-8718 GCA_964466695.1 uncultured Bdellovibrionales bacterium | reverse complement strand
TCGAGCACAAGGTGCTGCACGTGCGTGACGACGGCCCGCCGGCGATGTCGCCCGCGCGCTCGTCCTGGATCTTCGGGGAGGGCCCACGGCTGAAGGCGGAGCCCGAGCATACGGACGTCGCCGTCGCGTCGCCTGCCGTGCTCCCTCTGCAAGCCGTCGCGCCCGCGCCAGTTGCCGCGCCGGTCGTGAGCGCTCCCGTTGTCGCGCCTGCACCTGCGCCCGCGCAACAACAAGACGAGGTGGAGGAGAAGCTGCTCGAGCTGGTGGCGGCGAAGACCGGCTATCCGCGCAACATGCTCGCGCTCGACCTCGATCTCGAGGCCGACCTCGGCATCGATACGGTCAAGCAGGCCGAGATCTTCGCCGAGCTGCGCGGCGTCTTCGGGCTGCCGCGGCGCGACGATCTCAAGCTCCGCGACTATCCGACCCTCAAGCACATCGTGGGGTTCGTGAGGAGCTCGCGCCCCGATCTGCCCGCGCCCAAGGCGGCCGCACCTTCACCCGCGCCGGCGAGCCCGAGCACCGAGGCCCCCGCAGGCTCCGGGGTCGAGGAGAAGCTGCTCGAGATGGTGGCTGCAAAGACCGGCTATCCGCGCAACATGCTGGCGCTCGACCTCGATCTCGAGGCCGACCTCGGCATCGATACGGTGAAGCAGGCCGAGATCTTCGCCGAGCTGCGCGCGGCCTTCGAGCTGCCGCGGCGCGACGATCTCAAGCTCCGCGACTACCCGACCCTCGGGCACCTCGTGCGGCTCATGAGCGAGCTTAAGCCCGAGCTCGCGGCGAAGGCTCCAGAGGCCCCAGCAGCCCCGGCGCCGGCGTCGCCGCCCAAAGCGGCGAGCGGCGGCGACGATATCGCCGACAAGGTCTTGGCGCTCGTGGCCGAGACCACGGGCTATCCGCGCGACATGCTCGATCTCGACCTCGACCTCGAGGCCGATCTCGGCATCGATACGGTCAAGCAGGCGGAGATCTTCAGCAAGATCCGCGAGCGCTTCGAGCTGCCGCGGCGCGACGATCTCAAGCTCCGCGAATACCCGACGCTCGGGCTCTTGATCGGCCTCATACGCAAGCTCCACGCCGAGGCTGCCCCTGCGGCGGCCGCGACGGCGCCCGAGGCGGCGCCCGTGACCAAGAGCGCGGCGAGCGCGAGCTCGTTCGTGCGCCGCATCCCCACCCCGATGGCGAGGCCGGCGCTCGAGCTCTGCCAGAAGACGGGGGTCGTGCTCGGCGCCGGCAAGCGCGTGGTGGTGCGCCCCGACGCTAGGGGCGCGGCTGCGGCGCTCGCGAAGCTCCTCGCCGTAAAGGGCGTCGAGGTGCTGCGGCTCGAGGGTGACGCGGTTGAAGAGCAGCTCCAAAAGTGGCTCGCCAAGGGCGAGATAGACGGCCTCTACGATCTCTCGGCGCTCGATGATGAGCCGGAGGTTTTGTCCGCGTCCTTCGCCGAGATGCGCGCGGCGCTGCAGAGCCGTGTGGGCTGCCTCTCGCGGGCGTGCCGCGTGCTCTTTACGACCTTGGCGCGCAAGGGTTGCTTCGTCATCGGCGCGACCCGGCTCGGGGGCTTGCACGGCTATGGGCCGGAGGCGGCGTTGGCTCCTTTGGGCGGCAGCGTCACGGGCTTCGTCAAGGCCATGGGTCGCGAGCTCCCTGAGCTTGTGGCCAAGGCGGTGGACTTCGACGCCTCGGCCGACGCCGAGAGCGTGGCGGCGCGGCTCTTGGCCGAGACCGAGCGCGATCCGGCGGTGATGGAGGTCGGCTACGCTTACGGCGCACGGCACGCGATAGGCTTTCTCGAGGAGCCGGCGAAGACCGAGGTCGCGCACGCGCTCGATGATAAGTCGGTGGTGTTGGTCACGGGCGCGGCCGGCGGGATCACGGCGGCGATCGCCGCGGACATCGCGCGGCAGAGTCACGCCACGTTCTATCTGACCGACATCGTGCCGGCGCCGGCCGGGGCGAACCCCGATCGCGAGCGGCTGACCTCCGATCGCGACGGGCTCAAGCGTGATCTGTTCGAGCGCAAGAAGGCCGCGGGCGAGCGGGTGACGCCGGCGCAGATCGAGGCGATGCTCGCGGGGCTCGAGCGCGAGAAGGCGCTGTGCGACGCGATCGCGGCCATCGAGCAGGCGGGCGGCAAGGCCCGCTACTTCTCGGCCGACTCTCGCGACGACGCGGCCGTGACGGCCATCGTCGCCGAGATTAAAAAGCAGCACGAAGGCGGTATCGACCTCATCGTGCACGCGGCTGGTCTAGAGCGCAGCCGCGCGCTCGGCGACAAGACGCGCGAGGAGTTCGAGCGCGTCTTCGAGGTCAAGGCGCTCGGGCTTACGAACGTGCTTTGCGCCACGGCCAAGATGAAGGTCGGCGCGATCGTCTGCTTCTCGTCTATCGCTGGGCGGTTCGGCAACGCCGGGCAGACGGACTACAGCGCGGCGAACGACTTCTTGTGCAAGACCATGTCGGCGATGTCGAGGCTGCGTCCCGAGACGCGCGGCATCGCCATCGATTGGACGGCGTGGGGCGATGTCGGCATGGCGACGAGGGGTAGCATCCCCGAGGTGATGAAGCGCGCGGGCATCGACATGTTGCCGCTCAAAGAGGGCTTGCCCGTGGTGTGGCGCGAGGTGACGTCGGGGACGCGCGGTGAGGTGGTGATCGCCAACAACCTCGGTGTCTTGATCGCGCCGCGTGATGATCGCGGTGGCGTCGAGGTCGAGCGCCTCGTGGCCGCGGCAGAGCTTGGCGGCTTGCCCATGGTGGGCAAGGTGGCGGCGATGGATCTCTACGAGGGGTTGCGCGTCGAGACCACGCTCGATCCGAAGAAGGAGCCGTTCTTGTTCGATCATCGGATCGACGAGGTGGCGGTGTTGCCCGGGGTCATGGGCATCGAGGGCTTTGTCGAGGTGGCCGGGCTCTTGTTCCCCGCGTACCGGGTCGCGGGTCTTACGGACGTGCGCTTCGAGGCGCCGCTCAAGTTCCACCGCGACGAGCCGCGCACGGGCATCTTCCGCGCGCTCTTCGTGCGGGTGGGCGAAGACGAGCTCGAGGTCAGGCTCACGCTCTCGTCCTCGCAGAAGCTCGTGGGCGGCGAGGTGCAGACGAAGCGGCACTTCGCGGGCAAGGTGCTCCTTACGACGAGGAAGGCGTCGGGGTCGAAGGCGAAGCGCGGCGGCAAGCCAGGCGCTGGCAAGAAGGGCGAGCGCGTCGCGGCCGCGGACATCTACCGGGTCTTCTTCCACGGGCCTGCTTATCAGGTCATCGACTACGTGGAGGCGACGGCGCAGGGGGCTCGCGGCCACATGAAGTCATCGTTGCCGCGCGAGCTCGGCGAGGGCTCTGGGAAGACACGGTTCTCGCCGCGCGTGACCGAGCTTTGCCTACAGACCGCCGGGATCTACGAGCTCGGGGTGAGCGGGCGCATGGCGTTGCCGGCCGCGATCGATCGGTTGGTCTGCCACGAGGTCCCCGCCGAGTCGGGCGAGCTTTTGGTCGAGGCCGAGCCGCGCTCGATCGGCGACGAGGTCGGCTTCGATGTCAAGGTGAGCGACGCCAAGGGCAAGGTGATGCTCGAGCTCGAGGGCTACCGCACCTCGCAATTGCCGGTGCCGCTCGACGACGCGCTGTTGGCGCCGTTGCGCAAGATCTTCGTCAAGGAGCGCGCGTGATCTGTTGGGCGACAGGGCACTGCCCGTCGCCGAGTGAGCACCTCGAGGTCCCGCGCGACCTCTTGTCCGCGGACGAGCTTTTGGTGCTCGCGGGGCTCGTGGTGCCCAAGCGGCGTGCGGAGTGGCTCGGCGGCAGGATGCTCGCCAAGGCGCTCTGTCGAGCGCACCTCGCGCGGCGAGGCTGGTCCTTGGCGAAGAGCGATTTTTCGATCTTGCGCGCGCGCGACGGCTCGCCCAAGGTCTTCGCGCGCGATGGGGCAGAGTTGCCGATCACGGTCTCGCTCAGCCACAGCCACGGTCGCGCGGTAGCGGCGGTTTGCGACGGCGCCGGGGCTCCCTTGGGGATCGACCTCGAGCTCTGCGAGCCGCGCGCGCGCGCGTTCGTGGAGGACTTCTTCACGTCACGGGAGGTTGTTTGGGTCGATGAGGCCGAGGAGGGAGCGCGCGCGGCGACCGAGATCTGGTCGCTCAAGGAGTCCGCGCTCAAGGCCTTGCGCGTGGGGCTTGGCGCCGACACGCGCTCGGTGGAGGCGCGACCCCGCGCGGTCGTACGCGCCGGGTGGTCACGCGCGGGCGTCAGCGGTCCCGCCTTCGCGCGCGGCGATGCGTTCGTGCGCGACCTTGGGGCGTTCGTGGTCTCTTTGGTGTGGCTCGGTCCGAGCGAGCCTTCGCTCGCGTCGGAAGATTTCACAGAGGATTCTAGCGCCCCCGCGGCCGATGGTCGTTAGGGCAAGGTTTGCCATATGAGCAAGAAGAGCTTTCGCGAGTTTGGGCGCGTCGCCATCGTCAACCGTGGCGAGCCCGCCATGCGCCTCATCCGCGCTGTGCGCGACTGGAACGCCGCCGGCAAGGCGCCGCTCGCGACCGTCGCCCTCTACACCGATCCCGACGCGGGCGCGCTGTTCGTGCGCGAGGCCGACGCGGCGTACTGCCTCGGGCCGGCCATGTTCGACGACGCGAACGATCGTGACGAGCAAGGCCTGCCGCGCAAGAAGAGCCGCTACCTCGACTATGACGGTTTACGCGCGGCGCTGCTCGCCACGGGGGCGGACGCAGCCTGGGTGGGCTGGGGCTTCGTGGCCGAGCACGCGGCGTTCGCCGATCTCTGCGTCGAGCTCGGCATCACCTTCATCGGGCCGAGCGCCGAGTCGATGCGCAAGCTCGGGGACAAGATCGCCTCCAAGCTCTTGGCCGAGGGCGCGGGAGTGCCCGTGGCGCCGTGGAGTGGCGGCGCGGTCGAGAGCGTCGAGGCGGCCACCGCGGCGGCCGAGCGCATCGGTTATCCGCTGCTCGTCAAGGCCAGCGCCGGCGGCGGCGGGCGCGGCATCCGCCTGGTCGCGCGCGAAAGCGAGCTCGAGGAGGCGGTCGCGTCTTCGATGGGCGAGGCGCGCAAGGCCTTCGGCGACGGCACGGTGTTCCTCGAGTCGTGCGTGCGCGGGGCGCGGCACATTGAGGTGCAGGTGGTCGCGGACGCCTACGGCACGGTGTGGAGCCTCGGGATCCGCGACTGCACGGCGCAGCGCGGGCGGCAGAAGGTCATCGAGGAGGCGCCCTCGTCGGTGTTGCCGGCGAAGGACGAGGCGATCTTGCGCAAGGCGTCGGAGAACCTCGCTCGGGCGGCCGAGTATCGCAACGCGGGTACGGTCGAGTTCCTCTACTCCCCCGACACCGGGGCGGCGTACTTCATGGAGATGAACACGCGCCTGCAGGTCGAGCACCCGGTCACCGAGGCCACCACCGGAGTGGATCTCGTGGCCT
>CAYXQW010000106.1:0-3285 GCA_964466695.1 uncultured Bdellovibrionales bacterium | reverse complement strand
GGATGAGCCTCTTGAACTTCTTTGAGCCAGTGACGTTTGCGCGCTCGCCGATCATCAAGAAGTTCGAGTCAGGGCGGAGCTCGAGCGGCTCAAGGCCGGCGAGGCGTGTATAGGCGGGGAGCGTCGGGATCGCGCGCGGCGAGAAGCTCGCGAAGACGGCGCCGCCCACGCTCGGTCACGCGATCGAGGTTCGTATTTGCGCCGAGGATCCCGAGCGCGGCTTCGCCCCGGCGCCGGGGCGCGTGGTGCGCTTTCGCCCGCCGCTCGGCGCCGGCACACGCACCGACTCGGGGGTGCGGGAGGGCGACACCATCCCGCTCGAGTTCGACTCGATGATCGCCAAGATCATCGTCCACGGCGTGACGCGCGGCGAGGCGTTGGCGCGCTTGCGACGCGCGCTCGACGAGACGCAGGTGGTGATCGACGGGGGCACGACCAACCGAACATTTCTGGCGCGGCTACTCGCGCATCCGGATTTTGTGAGCGGCGACTTCGATACCCAGTGGATCGACAAGCTGATGCAGAATGGTGGGCTCGCGCCGGGGAACAACGCGGCCGTGGCGTTGCTCTCGGTGGCGATCACCTTGCACGAGGAGCAGCTCCGCGAGCAGGCGCTCAACTTCTTCGCGGCGGCGTCGCGCGGGCGGCCGAGCATGCCCGCCGCCGAGCGCCGGCCGATCGAGCTACGCTACGGCGGAGCAGCGTACGAGTTCGGCGTGGCCAAGCTCGACGCCTGCGACTACCGCGTCGACGTGGACGGCGCCTCGGTGGATGTTCGCTTCGAGACCGACGGCGAGTACGACGCGTGGCTCTCTTATGTCACGGTCGAGGGGCCGCGCCGGTTTCGAGTGGTCTGCACAAAGAGCGCCGCCGACTTCCTCGTCGAGGTGGACAGCAACTGCTATCGCATCAGCGGCGATCCGGGCGGGGTCGTGCGCGCGCCCGCGCCGGGCCTGGTGCTCACGCTGCAGGTCGCCGAGGGCGACTCGGTGGTGCGCGGGCAGCGCCTCTTGAGCCTCGAGGCGATGAAGATGGAGATGCCGCTCTTGGCCCCGGTGTCCGGCCGCGTCCGCAAGCTCATGGTCGGTAAGAGCATGCAGGTCGGGGCCGGCGAGCCCTTGTTGGTGCTCGAGCCCGAGACCGAGGAGGCCGCCGAGACCGTGGTGGTGACGCGGCTCGTCTTTCCGCGCCGCCCCGAGAGCGGCGACGGGCTCGAGGGTGTACTCGGCGATCTACGGCGGCTCTTGCTCGGCTTCGACGTGAGCGGGATGTCGCTCGACGAGCTGCCGGCGCGCCTCGCTGGCGCTATGCCCGCCGCGCGCGCCGGGGTGGTGCAAGAGCTGCTGCAAGTCTATCTCGACCTCGAGGAGCCCTTCTCGCGCAGCTACGGCGAGACGAGCGGCTCGTTGAAGCTCTCCAACGCCGAGTGCCTGCACCTCTATCTGCGCGAGTTCGGCGCCGAGGGCAGCGGCTTGCCCGACGAGTTCCTCGCGGCCTTGCGCCGGGCGCTCGCGTACTACGGCGTCACGTCCCTCGCCGACTCGCCGCGCCTGCGCGACGCCTTGGCCTGGCTCTATCGCTCGCATCAGGGCGTCGCGCGCAAGAACCGCATCGTCGTCACGATCCTCGAGCGCTGCACCGAGGACGCGGACTGGCGCAAGAGCATGAGCACGAAGGAGTTCGCCGAGCTCTTGCAGCGCGTGGTGCGCCTGACGCGCGATCCGCACCCGCGCGTCTACGAGGCCGCCGAGCAGGCCAGGTACGCGCTCTTCACCGGGCGTGATCTCGAGGAGCGCCGCCGCGTCGTCTTGGCCAAGGTAGAGAAGCTCTTGGCCGCGATGAAGGAGGGCGAGGACCCGGCGCACCAGGAGGAGTCCATCGCCGAGCTCGCGCGCATCCCCTACGCGCTCACGGCGCAGCTCGGGCCCATGGTGGCCGAGGCCTCGGTGGCGACGCGCGCGCCCCTCCTCGAAGTCTTGGCGCGCCACTCCTATCGCTCGCGGCGCCTGGTCAACGCCTGCATCTTGCAGGTGGCCGAGCAGCCGCAGGTGCTCGTCTCATTCGACGACGACGGTAAGCACGCGGCCCTGGTGGGTTATACGCCGTGGCCCGAGCTCGGCCGCGTCTACGCGGGGCTCACCGAGACCATCCGGCAGCTCCCCGAGGGGGCGAAGCTCGAGGTCGATCTCTTGCTCGATCTTCGCGCCCAGCCCGCCGGCGATGACGGCAAGCTCTTGCTCGAGAGCCTCGCGGGGCTCGGCCACCACGAGCGGCTCGCGCGCGTGACCCTCATCCCGATCCGGCAAGACTCCGTGCAGCCTTATACCTTCGTCCAGGGCGAGCAGGGTTGGCGAGAGGACGAGCCCTTGCGCGGGCTGCACCCGGCGGTCGCCGAGCGCCTCGAGCTCTGGCGCCTTCGGCACTTCAAGCTCCAGCGCCTGCCGACGCCCTTGCCCGACCTCTATCTCTTCCACGCGCGCGCGCACGAGAACGAGCGCGACGAGCGGCTGTTCGCCATCGCCGAGATCCGCGAGATGCACGTCGTGCGTAACCGGGCCGGCAAGCTCGTCTCCGCGCACGAGGTCGAGCACATCATCCTCGCGGCCTTCCAGGCGATCCGCGAGCAGCAGGCGCGGCGCGACGCGCGCTCGCGCTTGCACTGGAACCGCGTGACCATCTTCATGCAGCCGACGCTGCTCGCGCGCCGCGACGAGCTTTCGTCGATGGCCGTGCGGCTGCACACCGGGGCCGAGGGCCTGGGACTCGAGAAGGTCGTCTTGCGGCTGCACCTCCACGAGGATCAAAAGCAGGTGCCGCGCGACACGGTGGTGTCGTTCAGCAACCCCACCGGGCACCGGGTGGACATGCTCATCAGCGAGCCGCACAAGGAGCCCTTGCGCGTGCTCGACGACTACTCGCTGCGCGTGGTGCGGGCGCGCCAGCGCCGGCTCGCCTACGCCTACGAGATCGTGAAGATGCTCGCGAGCGGCGAGGCCACGGCCGATCTGCCCGCCGGCGAGTTCGAGGAGTACGACCTCGGGCAAGGCGAGGACGTTTCGAGCTTGGTGTCGGTGCGCGGCCGGCCCTATGGCAAGAACGAGGCCAACGTGGTGGTGGGGGTGGTGAAGAACTTCACCGCCAAGCACCCCGAGGGGATGGCCCGCGTGCTCGTGGTGGGTGACGGCACGCGCGACATGGGGGCGCTCGGCGAGCCCGAGTGCCGGCGGATCATCGCGGCCATGGATCTCGCGCAGAAGCTCGGGGTGCCGCTCGAGTGGTTCCCCG
>CAYXQW010000105.1:0-8749 GCA_964466695.1 uncultured Bdellovibrionales bacterium | reverse complement strand
CTTGGGCTCGACCGTCCAGTCGGTGCTGGTGCCCACGCCGCTCGGGTCGGCGGCGGTCTCGAGGTGGGCGTAGTGACGGATGAGCACGAAGCGCTGGCTGCCGAAGGTGGGCGCCCGGTCGGTCTCCTCGTTGCTCGACACCCGCGCCGCCACGATGACGCCCGAGGCGGCGGCGTAGACGGCGGGGTTACTGGCCGGCGGGAACAGGTGCACGCCGCCGTGCCAGACGTGGTTGGTCCCGATCGGGAACGTCCCGCCGTTCTTGGTCTCGCAGGCGGCGTAGTACTCGGGCACGCGGTCGAGATCGAAGAAGCTCTTGGCCTCGGTGAGCGCGTCGAGATCGGCGTTGCGGTAGGTGACGGCCTCGACCGTGGGCCCGGCGGCCTGATAGCCCGTCCAGCGAAACAATGCTGGGCGCGTGGGCTCTCCGGTGACGAACGGCGGGTTCTCGAACGGACCACTGTAGTAGCGCCGATGAGCGCCGCCGAGTTCTATCGGCAGCCACCACTCGTCGATGATGCCGCGGTACAAGCGGTTACGGTGGACGACGCCCGGACAGGGTTTGCTCGGGTGGACGTTGCGGTGGTGCAAAATGCCACGAAAGTGGAAGACGCGGTTTTTGCCGAGGCGCTTCTCGGCCGCGGTGCCGGTGTCGAATTAGTGCTTGAAGACCTCGGCGGTGGTGTCGCCGAAGAAGCGCTTCGGGACGGCGTGCGCGATCGCCAGGTGGCGGAGGAGCAGGATGAGGGTGCGGTACTGAGCGTCTTCGAAGGCCTGATAGTCGTGATAGCCGGCGAGGGGTTGCTGCAAATGGATGAAGCGGTTTTCGTCCGCCGGGCGACGGCAGTTGCACCGCCAAACAGGGGCCTGTCCAGAGCCCGCGATGTTGATGCGCTCTGGACACGAGCTCTGCGGGTTGCACGCCGGCGCGAGGCTCGGCTCATGAGTGGTATTGGTGAGATAAAAACCCCAGCCGACATTGGCGATCTCGATGCCGATCGACTGCGCGTTGATGAGGCCCGCGTGGTAGGCGATCGTGTCTTCGCCCATGATGAGGACCGCATCGGCGGTGTCAGTGTCCACGAGGTCGGCGCCCGCGGTCGGAGCCGGGCGCGCGGCCTGCGCGACCGCCGTGCGCTCGACGACGAGCTGGGCGCTCGCGGGCGGGCTCGCCGGAGAGTTCCACCACCCCACCGTCTGCTCGGCCGAGTGATTGGCCGCCGTGCAGTGGAGTACCACCTGGTACTTCGCCGAGGTCGTGGGGTTGCCGAGCGTGCCTGTGTAGTCCTCGGCGGTGTTGGTGGCGACCCCGTTTTGCAGGCGAGGCTCGTTGAGCATCCGCCCTTCGACGAGGTTTCCCTGCGAGCCGTTGCTCGTCACCAGGTAGAAGTCGAACGCCTTCCCGAAGGCATAGATGCGTTTGCGGTTACCTGGGCGGGCGAACTTAGCCATAATCTATGGTCTCCTTGGGGCTATTTTGCTCGCGGCAAAAACGACTTGGTCAGATCGCACCCGGCGGCGTGTTTGCTGTAAAAAATGATGTCTTTCGGCCCGCATGGATCGCTGGACACATCGAATGCAGCGAGCACCAAGAGCCTCTGTCCATTCGGATGGGCGATCGCGCCGACAATATGGGGTTCGTTCACCTCACAGGGTTCTATTGCCTCCCCCGCCTGCAAGGTCGCGATGCGCTTCTCCCCTCGCGCCTTCGAGAGGCACATGAGCGCCCGCGCGAGCGGCTTATCTTTGGTGGGTGCGGGCCGAAGCTCCGCACTGATGGTGTCGCCTGGCACCTCGTACGGAAACGACACGAAGCGCGGCTTTCGTTGAACGATGCCGTGGGTGCGGAGCGACTTGCAAACCCGCGCGCCGAAGCTCTTCCAGAACTTGGCGAGGACGCGCGCCTGGTCACGGGGGTCATCTACGTCCTCTACCCCGTAGCGTTGTTCAAAGCCCTCCGTGATGCGGTCTGTCCTTGTATCGATGACCGCGAACACTACGTTTGTAAACCCGGCGTTCTCCTCGAACTGCGTCGTTATCCAAGCAAAGAGGCCGTTCTCTGACCACCCGAGCGGATACAATCGAGTTGCGATGCCTCGCGAATTGTCACCCATCAGACCGGCATACTGCGCCACGACGAGCTCTTCGGGCATGGCGCAATCAGGCTTCGCGGCATAGGCCGCGCCCGGGTCACAAAGCCAAGCGGAGACGAGAAGACACAGCGACGAGCGAGCCGACATGCCCATGAAACCCTCCTTGAATAATCAGCACGAGAACACGAAGGCGCCCTCGCGCGAGGCCAGGGTGACGCGCACGATGTGCAGCGTGTTGAGCGCGAGGCCCGGCAATCGCAAGGGTTTGGGTACATAGATGATGCCCGGCTGGTCGGTGCTGTCCATCACCACGCGCTGATCGGCGCGCCGGCGCCGGCAGCCCACCTCGTAGAAGAGCCGCTGATCGACCTCGTCCTCGTCGGTCGTGCCGAAGTTGAACATCACGAGGTCGTCCTTCGTGATCCCATAGCCCTTGGCGATGGCCTCGAGCGTGTCGCCTGTCCGCACGCGATACTTGACGATGTTGACGAGGGGCTTGCCGGTAAGCTCGGCGTCGCCCGGGTCTTTGGCGCCGTGCGAGGGCGTGGCCGCGGTGCGCACGTACACGAGGGACTCACCCTGCTTCGCGTCCTTGATTGAGGTCAAAAGCGTCGCCGGGCCGTAGCCCTCGAAGTCGACGTCGATGCGGCCGCCGCGATCGGTCTTCGCCTCTTTCTTCGAGCGATTCGGGAACTCGGCGATGAGCTGCACGTCAGAGACGGGGTCGTCGGTAGCGTCGACCACGAGCCGCACAGACAGAAACGACTTCTCGCGGACCCGGTTTATGACCGGAGGGGCCACGTCGACCGGCTCTTTCTCGGGCTCCTTCGCCTCTGGCCGCGGCGCGCCGTAGAGCCGGTACTCGCCGCGCGCCCACGCACGCGCCACGAAGTCGATCGTCGTCGCCTCGCCGCCGGACACCGCGCTCTGACCGAGCAGAGAGCCTCCCGCGAGCTTCTCGAGCGCGCGCAGGTTCTGAGGCTCGCGACAGAGGTCTCGCACAAAGCGCTCGGCGGCGTGCTCACCGTCGCTCTTTATGAGCTCATAGCCAGGAGGCGGCGCGCCGCGCTCGCCGACGAAGACGAGCTCTTGACCGAATCGTCGAAGGTGGCAGGTTTGATCGAGGGAGCCGAAGGTCACGAGATCTATCCCATGCGCAAAATGTGAATTTTAGATGTGCCCGAGCGCTGGTGTCAACGGATGATGCCGTGCGCGCCGCAGGGCGTTATCGTTCAGTCCACGGCTCGTGCTTGCCTGCGCGAAGGTGGTTGCCTCATTATGAACAGCATGGGATCACTTGCGGACGTATTTCGAGTCATCCATGACGCGAGGACAGCCGCAGTGATCTCGAACTACGCCGTGGGAGGGGCCATGGCCGTGTTGTTCTATGCCGAGCCCACGCGAACGTATGATCTCGATGTCTTCGTTTTGTTGCCGGCCTCGAGCGGTGTGCTCGTCTCCATTACGCCCATCTCCGATTGGGCTCGAAAGAACGCCTTCGCGCTCGACGCGGAACACATCATGATCCACGGTGTACCCGTGCAATTCATCCCCGCCCACAACGCCCTCGCCGAAGAAGCCGTTCGCAAAGCTCGTAACCTCGACTACAAAGATGCCCATGTTCGGGTCATCGCTCCCGAGCATCTGGTCGCAATGGCACTCGAAGCCGGCGGCGCGAGGCGGCGCGAGCGCATAGGTTATCTGCTCGAAGCCGATGCCGTAGACGAGGGCCTCCTCCTCGACGTCTTGGGGAGGCATGGCCTCGACAGCGCGTGGCGCCGATATCTGGAGCGTTGCTCCGATGGCTGACGACAAGCTGAGAACTTTTGCCGAGCGACTGTTTCGCGAGAAGCGCTCATGGCATCGCGCGCAGGCGCGGCTGCCTGTTCGCGAGAAGGTGAAGATCTTGCTCGAATTGCAGCGTCAAGACTACCCGCTGCTGCAGCGACACCGGCGACTTCAGCCTTGGGAGCGCCCGTGGGACATCACGGCGTAGCGCTGCGACGCTTGATCTTGCCAGGGTCTTCGTCACGAATCAACGGATGATGCCGTGCGCCGCGAGCGCTTCGCCGAGGCGGCGAAGCTCGAAGACCGCGAGCGTCTCGGCCCGCGCCGTAGGATCGATCTTTGCCGTGACGAACACGGGGGCGAGCCGCGCCGCCGGCACGTCGAAGGCCGTAGCGAGCGCCGAGCGCAGCATCTTGCGCCGCGCCGAGAAGGCCGCGCGCGCCGCGATAACGAGCGCCTCGTCGTCCTCGCTCTCGGCCGCGCGCACAGCGAGCGTGATCACGGCCGACTGCACCTTGGGCGGCGGCGCGAAGGCGTGGCGCGAGACCACGCGCACAAGCTCGGCGTCAAAGCTCCTCTGCACGAGCACCGAGAGGAGACCATAGCTCGACTGCCCCGCCGTCGCGACGACGCGCTCGGCGACCTCGCGCTGCAACAAGAACACCCCGCGCGAGACCAGAGCGCGGGCGTTTGCGAGCGAGACTATGATGCGGCTGCCGATATTATACGGCAGGTTACCCGCGACCGTGCTCGCCCCGTGCTCGGCCGCAGAAGCCTCGTAGTCGAGCTTGCCCGCGTCGCGCTCGAGCACCACGAGGCGCTCCCCCGCCCAGTCGAGGGCGCGGCGCAAGAGCGGCACAAGCTCGCGATCGCGCTCGATCGCCACCACGTTCGCCCCCGCAAGAAGCAGGTGGTGTGTGAGCGCCCCGAGCCCCGCGCCAAGCTCGATGATGGTCTCGCCCGGGGCGCGGACGGCGAGCCTCGCCATGTAAGCGAGCACGTCTTGATCGAGCAGGAAGTGCTGCCCGAAGCTCTTCTTCGCGAAGAGCCCAGCCTCGGCCAGGATGCGGCGCGGGTCCGGCGGCGCCGGTACCTTACAACTCACGTGCGCGCGCCCTCGGGACACTCGAGCTCGCGCAAGGCCCAGCGCGAGAGCGCGCTCTCGTCCAAGGGGCTTTGCTCGCCGCGCGTAAGGCGCATCCAGCCAGCCGCGCCGATCATGGCGGCGTTGTCGGTGCAGAGGGCCTTCGGGGGGACAAACGACCACAGGTCTTTCTTCTCGCACCGCTCATAGAGCAGCGCGCGCAGCCGCGAGTTGGCGGCCACCCCGCCGGCGAGCACCACGCCCCCCACCCCGAGGCGCCGCGCGAGCGCCACCGCCTTCTTGGTGAGGATGTCGGCGATGGCCTCCTGCAAGGAGGCGCAGAAATCCCGCAGCTCCTGGCCCGCGAGCACGCCGCCGCGCCGCCGCACGTAATCGGCCGCGTGGGTCTTTAAGCCCGAGAAGGAGAGCTCGAAGTGCCGCGTCGTCGGCAGCCCGCGCGGCATGGCGATCGCGCGCGGATCGCCCTCGGCCGCCAGGCGATCGATCTCGATCCCGCCCGGGTAGCCGAGCCCGAGGATCTTGGCCACCTTGTCGAAGGCCTCGCCCGCCGCGTCGTCCCGCGTGCTGCCGTGGAGCCTGTAGTCGCCGAAGGTCCGCACCTCGTAGAGCTGCGTGTGCCCGCCGCTCACGAGGAGCGCCACGTGGGGATAGCTCGGGCGCGGCTCTGAGAGCAGCGAGGCGGCGAGGTGCCCCTCGAGGTGATGCACGCCCACCCACGGCAAGCCGCGCGCGTAGGCGAGGCCCTTGCCGAACTGCAAGCCCACGAGCAAGGCGCCGACGAGCCCCGGCCCGCGCGTCACCGCCACCGCGTCGATGCTGTCGAGCCCGAGGCCAAAGAGCGCCTCCTCGACCACGCTCACGATGCGCTGGATGTGCTCGCGCGAGGCGATCTCGGGCACCACGCCGCCGTAGCGCGCGTGCGTCGCGGCTTGCGAGTAGACGGCGTTGCTCGCGATGCACGGCCCGTCGTCGATCACGGCCGCCGCGGTCTCGTCGCAGCTCGATTCTATGGCCAAGACCCGCACGTCGTCTCCTCGTCAAAAGCGTGCCGCGATAAAGAGGCCGAGCGCCCCGGCGAGCAGGCACCCGATGAGCGTCACCGCGACGTAGAGGGCCGCCGCACCCACGGCCCCGTCGCCGTAGAGGCGCAAGACCTCGTGGTTGAACGAGGAGTAGGTGGTAAACCCGCCGAGCACCCCGGTCACGATAAAGAGCCGCAAAGACGCGCCCTCCGCGAGCCCGAGCCCCATAACCACCGCGATGGCGAACGCGCCGAGGACGTTCACGATCAAGGTCCCCGAGGGAAAACCTGCGCCGAGCGCCCGCGCCGCCCACACACCCACGAGGTAGCGCAGGCCGCTGCCGGCCGCGCCGCCACAACAAACCAGGAGCAAGTTCTTCATCGCCCGCACCGCCCGTAAAGCCCCGAGTAGCAGAGAACGCGCGCGGCTCGCTACCCAGAGACGCCGAAGTCATGCTAAGCCCCCCGCATGGACGTCCTCACTATCGGCACCCTCGCCTTCGACACCGTCAGAACCCCCTTCGGCGCGCGCGAGGACGCGCTCGGCGGCTCGCTCTCCTACCTCGCCACGGCGGCGTCGTTCTTCGCCCGCGTGGGGATGGTCGGCGTCATCGGCCAAGACTTCCCGCGCGAGCACTTGGACTTCTTCGCCGCGCGCGGCATCGACCTCGACGGCGTCGCCACCCTGCCCGGCGAGACCTTCCGCTGGAGCGGCCGCTACGAGGAGAACCTCAACGTCGCCCACACCCTCGAGACCAAGCTCAATGTCTTGAGCGAGTTTCGGCCCACGCTCTCGCCCGCGGCGAGGCGCGCCGGCATGGTGGTGCTCGGCAACATCGATCCGTCCTTGCAGCTCTCGGTGCTCGCAAAGCTCGAGTCCCCGCGGCTCGTCGTCTTAGACACCATGAACTACTGGATAGACTCCGAGCGCTACCGCCCCATCCTTATAGAGGCGCTCGCGCGGGTGGACGTGCTCTGCATCAACGACGCCGAGGCCCGCCTGCTCTCCGACTGCAAAAACCTGGTCGCGGCCGCCCGCGCGATCCGCGCCATGGGCCCGAGGATCTTGATCATCAAGCGCGGCGAGCACGGCGCCTCTTTGTTTACGAGCGAGGGAGTCTTCTCGGTGCCGGGCTTCCCCCTCGAGGACGTGCGTGATCCGACGGGCGCCGGCGACTCGTTCGCGGGCGGCTTCGTCGGCTTCTTGGCCAAGCACGGGAGCATAGACGATCGCGCCCTGCGCACGGCCGTGGTCGTCGGCTGCGTGATCGCTTCCTTCGTAGTCCAAGACTTCAGCCTCGATCGCCTGCGCACCCTCACGAGCGACGAGATCGCCGCGCGCCTTCGCGCCTACCAAGATCTCGTCCGCTTCGACGCTTTTTTTTAGCAACTTCCGCACCCGAGCGGCCGATAAGCCTCTGAGCTGCTCCCTCGAGCGCGACAAACGGAGGATTCTATGGGTTCGTCAAGCACAAGTCCGGTAGCGGGAAGCACCCCCAACGCCAGCGCCGTCCCCGTCACCGTCTTCGAGACCGACGCGCGACCGAGCGCCGAGCGCGCGCGCCTCTACCCCCACCCCTACAAGCTCTCCGCCGCCAATCGCGCCGGCTACCGGGATTCTCTCCGCGCCTGCGCCTCCTCTATCGAAACCTCGCTCAAAAAGAGCGAGCCGAAGCTCCAAGATGGCGGACAATGGCAGAACAACTACGATAACACTCCGGTCTTCGAGAGCCCCACCTTCACCCTCACGCTCAGCGACCTCGCGCTCATAAGCAACCTCCTCGAAAACCCCGAGACCGGCGTGCAAGACGCCCAGAACTTCTTGAGCAAATACAAGCTCGGCCCCGTGCAGCTCGACATCCACACGCTCGCGCGCTTAGCCGACAAGCTGGCCGCGAGCAAAGACGGCGCGTCATGGCCGCTGACCTTGCGCCCCGGCGACAGCCAGGTCTTCGCCTCGCCCAAGGGACACTACAGCTCGAGACCCGGCGGGACCCTCTCGAGATCATCCTCCCCCACGCGCGCGCCCCTAACTCCCGCAGAGCCGAGGCTCCCGACCCGCCCGGCGCCTGCCTATCAAGCCCCGCGCTACGCGCACGCCGCCGCCGTCATGCCGCCACCACCGGCAGAGGTGAGCGCCGCGCGCGCGGTGGTCTACCGCAGCCCGCAGCACGATGGCGCCATGGGGGCCCCCGCCGCCGAGCACATGTCTCTGGAGGGCGGTGACATGGGCATTTCTCCCTTCGCCGTGCTCGGCGCCGGCGCAGCGCTAGTCGCGCCGATCCCCACGCTCGTCATCGGCGGCGCAGCCCTCCTCTCCGGCTGCAGCGACGGTGACGACGGTCATGATCCGATCGCCGATGGCGGTAAGGCCGGCTCCGTCACCGGAGAAGCCGGCGCAGACGAGGGCGGCGAAGGAGGTCTTAGCACGGGCGGAAACACCATCACCACGGGCGGCCTCACCACCGGCGGCACGAACGGCGATAGCGGCGCCCCAGCCACGGGTGGCGAAGGCGGCGGCAGCGGCGCGACCACCGGCGGCGCGGGCGGCGGCAGCGGCGCGACTACCGGCGGCGCGGGCGGCGGCAGCGGCGCGAGCACCGGCGGCGCGGGCGGCGGCGGCGCGACTACCGGCGGCGTGAGCACGGGCGGTTTCCCGCCGACCGGCGGCACGACTCCCACCGGCGGCACCGGCGGCGTGAGCACCGGCGGCGTGAGCACCGGCGGCGTGAGCACCGGCGG
>CAYXQW010000104.1:0-8756 GCA_964466695.1 uncultured Bdellovibrionales bacterium | reverse complement strand
GAGCCGCCGCGCTTGACGCCCGTCGAGTTCGCCCGCGCCTTCACTCAGCCAAACGAGTATCGAATCCGGCTCTTGGTCTCCGCCCTCGAGGCCGGCTTCGGGGTCGAAGAGCTCTACCGCTTGACGCGCATCGATCGGTGGTTCCTCGATCAGCTCGAGCAGTGCGCGGCCTTGCAGCGCCGGATGCGCGGCGTGCCCTTCACCGCGCTCGACGAGGCCACCTTGCGGCTCGCCAAGGAGTACGGCTTCTCCGATCGGCGCATCGCGCACCTGTGTGGCACGGAGCTCGCCGAGGTGCGGGCGCGGCGCCACCGCGTGGGTTTGCGGCCCGTCTACAAGCGCGTCGACACCTGCGCCGCGGAGTTCGAGTCTTATACCCCCTACTTCTACTCCACCTACGAGGAGGAGAACGAGGCCGACCCGCCCGCGGGCCGCAAGGTGCTCATCTTGGGCAGCGGCCCGAACCGTATCGGTCAGGGCATCGAGTTCGATTATTGCTGCTGCCACGCGGCGCTCGCGCTGCGCGACATGGGCATCACGAGCATGATGCAAAACTCCAACCCCGAGACGGTCTCGACCGACTACGACACGAGCGACCGCCTCTACTTCGAGCCGGTGACGCTCGAGGACGTGCTCGAGGTGATAGACAGCGAGCGCCCGGACGGCGTGATCGTGCAGTTCGGCGGCCAGACACCCATCAACATGACGCCGTCCTTGGCGGCGGCTGGCGTCAAGATCTTGGGGACGCCTCCCGACGCGGTGCACCTCGCCTCCGATCGCGAGCGCTTCAGCAAGCTCTTATGCGATCTGAAGCTCCGCTACCCCGCGCACGGCTTCGCGCGTAACGTCGACGAGGCGGTGGCCGTCGCCGACAAGCTCGGCTACTCGCTGCTCGTTCGGCCCTCGTTCGTGCTCGGCGGTCGAGCCATGGTCGTCGTCGACAATCAGCTAGACCTCATAAGATTCGTCCGCGAGGCTTTGCAGGTAGCCCCCGAGGGCGCCATCCTCATCGATCAGTTCATCGAGGACGCGATCGAGGTGGACGTGGACGCGCTCTGTGACGGCGAGACGTGCGTCATCGCCGGTATCATGCAGCACATCGAGCAAGCGGGCGTGCACTCGGGAGACTCCTCTTGCGTGCTGCCGCCGCACTCGCTCTCGGCGCCGCTCATCGAGGAGATCAAGGCGACGACTCGCACCTTGGCCAAGGCCCTCGGGGTCGTGGGCCTGATGAACATCCAGTTCGCCATCGACATCGACGACAAGCCTTACATCATCGAGGTCAACCCGCGCGCCTCGCGCACGGTGCCCTTCGTCTCGAAGGCCAGCGGGGTGCCGCTCGCCAAGATCGCGACGCGGCTGATGATGGGGGAGAAGCTCGCGGCGCTCGGCTTGACCGAGGACATCGAGGTCGCCTTGCCGTGCGTGAAGACGCCGGTCTTCCCCTTCATCAAGTTCCCGGGCTTCGATCCGCGCCTGACGCCCGAGATGCGCTCTACCGGCGAGGTGATGGGCGTCGCCGCCGACATGGGGCAGGCCTACTACAAGGCGCAGCTCGGCGCCGGCACGCGGCTGCCGCGCGGCGGTACGGCCTTCATCACGGTGAACGAGCGCGACCACGAGAACGTCGCAGGCATCGCCGCGCGCCTCGCGAAGGCCGGCTTTCGGCTCATCGCGACGCGGGGCACGGCCGCGGTCTTGCGCGCGCACGACATCACCGTCATCGATGTGCTCAAGGTCAGCGAGGGGCGGCCGAGCTGCGTCGATCTCATCAAGAGCGGCGAGGTGCACCTCATCATCAACACGCCGCTCGGGGTGCCGTCGTTTCAAGACGGCTGGGCCATCCGCACCGCGGCGGTGCAGCACAACGTGCCGTGCATCACCACCTTGGCCGGCGCTACGGCCGCCACCTTGGCCATCGAGAGCATGAGCGCGGCCGAGGTCTCGGTGTGCTGTTTGCAAGATCTGCACGCCGGTCGTATTTAATAATATAGAATCGCAGCTTTCTTAGGGAGCGCCTTTGGAGGTTCGGATGTCTTGCGGGCTCGAGTGGAAGATCGCCGAGCGCGACGACGTCGTCACGGTCAGTCTCGTCGGCCCGCTCAGCGAGGAAGCCGACTTCGACCTTCTCATAAAGGCGCTCGAGGGCCTCCGCGGCGCGTCGCGGGCCGCGGCGATTCGCCTCGATCTCTTCGGGATCGCCAAGGTCACGTCGTGGGGCGTGCGCGAGTGGTTGGGCTTCATCCGCGCTTTGCCAAAAGACCGCGAGCTGCAGCTCTCCCGCTGTCCGCCCTCGGTGGTTACGCAGCTCAACGTGATCAGCAACTTCGCTGGCGACGCGCGTATCCTGTCCGTGCAAGCGCCTTATATCTGCGAGGCTTGCGGCAATGAGGAGAATGTCCTGGTCGAGCTCGACGCCGGGGCGCCTTCGCGCCTCGGGTCGATTCGTTGCGGTTCGTGCGGTGGGCAGATGCAGTTCGATGACGTGGAAGAGAGCTACTTTGCTTTTATGAGCTGATGAGCGCTGGGATTTGCCCATGAGTAATATGGTCGGAGCGGTGTTGTCCTCGGTCTACGGCCGCTATCTCGCGCTCGTGCAGGGGCTGGTCGACGCCGCGGTGGTGGTGGACCATGAGCTTCGGCCCCTCGCGTGGAACGCGGCTTACGCGCAGGCCGTCGGGGTGCGTGGCCGCCGGCTCGCCAAGCTCATAAGCGCGCCCGGGATCCGCTGCCACAACCTCTTCGATCTCGAGGTGTGCAACGAGAGCTGCCTCGTCTCGCGTTGCTTCGCCACCAAGCGATTCGTACGCATGGACGAGATCCATGGCGGCTCGCGCATCGTCGCCCGCCCCGATGACAGCGCGCTCGGCGCCAAGACGGCGGCGCGCGGCACCTACATCGTTACGGCCGTACCGCTCACGGACGAGGCGGGCGAGGTCTTGGCCGTCCTCGAGATCTACCGCGACGTCACCGCCGAGGTCAGGATCCAGGAGCGCTACAAGGCCATGATCGAGCAGGAGCGACACAGGACCTCGGATCTCGCGCGCGAGGTGCAAGCGCGTACGGCCGAGCTCGAGCGCTCGCTCGCCGAGCTTCGCGCCACGCGCATGCAGCTCATCCACTCCGAGAAGCTCTCCTCGCTCGGGCAGCTCGTGGCCGGCATCGCGCACGAGATCAACAACCCCATCAACTTCATCTACGGCAACACCGACTTCTTGCGCAGCTACGTCGGCAAGTATCTCGAGCTCATCCACACCCTCGAGACCATGATCTGCCACCCCGAGCACCGCCGCCGCATCGACGAGCTCAAAGAGCAGATCGAGTTCGACTACATGGTGGAAGACACCGAGAAGCTCGTGAGCTCCATTCGGAGCGGCGCCGAGCGCGCCGCCGGTATCATCCGCGATCTGCGTTCTTTCATCCATGGCGGCTCGGATCGACGGGAGGAGGTCGATCTCGAGCATTGCCTGGAGACCACTCTCAACCTGGTGAGCCACCAGGCGCGCGGCCGGATCAAGATCGTGCGTGAGTATGCGCGCGGGCTGCCGCCCGTGCTCGCCAACGAGGGGCAGCTAAACCAGGTCTTCATGAACCTCATCATGAACGCTATCCACGCCATCGTGGCGAAGGGCACGATCACCGTGCGTCTCGCCGCTGGTGATGGCGGGGTGATTGTGCAGGTGAGCGACGACGGGGTGGGGATCTCGGAGGCGGATCAACTCAAGATCTTCGACCCCTTCTTTACGACCAAGCCCGTGGGGCAAGGGGTCGGGCTCGGGCTTTCGATCTCCTACTCGGTCGTCGACGCGCATGGCGGCAAGCTCTCGGTCGAGAGCCGGCCAGGGTGCGGCGCCACCTTCTCGGTGTGGCTGCCTAGCAAAGCTCGCGACCCTTAACTCTGAGGCTCTTCTTCTTCCGTGGCGCCGGCCGGCAACAGGCCATGGCGCTTGAGCAGCCGATAGAGGAAGGTGCGGTTGATCTCTGCCGAGCGGGCGGTGGCCGACATGTTGCCCGCGTTGTCGGCGAGCAGCTTGCTCAAGAACAGTCGCTCTACCTCACCGGCCACCTTGCGCTTGAGCCGAACCTTGGCCTGCTTTAGGGCTCGGTTCGACCGCGGCACCTCGAAGTCGGCGTCGAGGCCCGTAAGCAGCGCCAACATATCGGCGTGCTCCTTACGCAGCCGCTCGTTGAGCTCGTCGATGGTGCGCTGGCGGCGGAAGTTCTCCACCTCGCGGTCGATGGTCAGCCGGAGCTGATGGTTGTTCCATGGCTTGAGCACGAAGCCGTGGATGTGGCCGAGGTTGATCATCGCCACGATGTCGTCGAGGTCGGCGTAGGCGGTCATGATGATGCGCGAGGTCCTTGGGCTCGTCTCGCGCAGCTTGACGAGGAGCTCGAGCCCGGTCATGCCCGGCATCCGCTGGTCGACGAGCGCGACAGAGATGCCGCGCCCCTCGGTCTTGCCGAGGGCCTGCTCGCCCGAGGAGGCGACGACGAGGTCGTATTGATCGCGAAAAACACGCACGCAAAGATCTAGGGCGTCGCTCTCGTCATCGACGATCAGCAGGGTCTCGCGCGACGCTGTGCTCATGTCGCGAGTCTAGACGCCGACCATGTCTTAGGTCAATGCACCGACAGGGGCGCGAGGCCTCGCAGGCGCACCCAGGGGTCGGGCGGGAGCACCAGCGGAGGTTTGCCGAAGACGGCGGTGAGGCTCGTCACGAGCTCCGGCCACAGGGGCTCCTCGGGGATCACCACCACGCACACCGTGGTGTTGTCGACGCCGTGGGTGCGCGTGAGCAGGTCGCAGGTGAAGGCGAGGCTCTCGCTAGCCTCGTCGAGGACCTCGTGGGCCGCGTCCTTGTCGAGCGCGAGCGTCGTGCCTCGCGCGCGCACGCGCCACGGCGCGTCGTGTGGCAAGTAGCGGGTCTTGGTGGCGATACCCATGAGCAGCTCGGCCCAGGTCTTGGCGTCGATGCGCGCGGGCACGGTGAGCGTGGCGGCCATGGTCCTCGCCACGATGGCGTCGATCTTCGTGAAGCTGCCGTCCAAGGTGGTGGCGCTCGCGACGAAGGACCCGTCGGCGTTGAACAAGGTGAGCCGGTTGGCGATCGACATGACCTCCACGAGCAAGCGCGGCACCTCTGGCGGCAGGCTCGCGACGCGCCCCAAGGCGGCGGTGGTCGCCTCCACGGCCACGCAGCGGCCGAGACAAAAGCTCGTGAGGCTGCGCAGGACCATCCGCTTGACGGCGCTGCTCATGCCTGTAGGCAGCACGGCGCGTGTTTGGGTTGGGCGCGCGTTCGCGGCGCATGCGCCGAGCAACTTTTCGAGCCCATTGTGGACGATGGCCGAGCTCGGCAAGGTGAACTGCTGCCACACGACGCCCGGAAAGCCGCTGCCGTCGTCGATGACCGACAGGCCGAGACGCCGGGCCACGGCGTGCGCGCGCGGAGCCGGCCAGGGATCGATCAACCAGTCGAACGGTGCGGGGAGGAGCTCGGCGCCATCGCCTTCTCCGGCCTTGACCCACACGGCGTCGCCGATGTCGTCGAAGGCGCCGCCGCGAGGGACGATGCCTCCGCGCCACATGGTGCCGGCGAGGTCGAGCATGAGCTCCGAGGTCGGGGGCGGCTCCTGCTCGGCTGCGCTGGTCGGCATGATGCCGTCTTGGGGAATGGTGACGGGATCATCGTGCTCATCGAGCAGCACTGGCCATGGGTCTGGGTCCTCAGGCGGCGGCTCGGGATCGGCGACGGTGATCGCCTCGTCGGTGGTCTCGTTCCAGGAGCTCGCAGGCGGCGGCTCGTCGAGCTCGGGATCTTCCTCAGGCGGCGGCTCTTCGCCCGCGAGCACGCTCAAGAGGTCTTCGATCTGGCGCTGCTCGTGCTCGTCGAACGCGCTAGGCGCGCGCGCGGTCGTGGCGCGCGTCGTGTCTCGGGGCTCGGTGTGCTCGCGCGGTGCCTCTTGGCGCTTCGGGGCTCTTTTGCCTTCGCCATGTCGCGCGATGATGCGCTCTACGAGCTGCTCGCTTGCGGCGTCGAGGTCGACGAACTCGATGCCCATGCCGTGGGCAGCTTGGCCGTGCGCTTTGATGTCGTGGACCCAGCGCACGAGGCCGACCCCGCGCAAGACCCGCGAGCCGTCGGCCAGACGATACTCGAATCGCACGCGGCTCCCGACGGGCGCCGGCTCGCTCGCCCGCACGAAGAGGCCGGTGCGCGAGAGGTTCTGCGAAAAACCTTCGACGAAGGCGTCACGATCCGGATACTTGAGGTCGACCTTGACCACGACATCGACGCGACGATTTCGTGGCGCGGGCTTTTTTGGCGCCGGCATACGCGAACCTCTTAGTCACCCTCCACGGCCTTGTCGAGGGCGGCGAAGGCTTCCTCGAGGGCCTCGGGCTTGCTGCCGCCCGCCGATGCCAGGTCCGGTTTGCCGCCGCCCTTGCCGCCGATGAGCGGGGCGAGCTTGGCGATGAGCTTGCCGGCGTGAAAGCGCGAGGACAAGTCCTTCGTTACGGCGAGCAGCAGCGTGGCCTTGCCGTCGCTCTGGCCGCCTATGGCCAGGATACCCGAGCCCAACTTCTCCCGCAGCTCGTCGGCGAGCTCTCGCAAGGCCTGCGTCGCGACGCCGTCGCAGCGCGCCGTGAGCACCTTGACGCCGTTGATCTCGCGCGCGCGTTGTATGAGGTCCGCCGCCTGACGGCCGTGTTGCTCGCGCTCGGATTTCTCCAAGAGCCGTTCGTCCTCGCGGTTGGCCTCGAGCAGCGCGGCGTACGCGGCGACGACCCCAAAGTCTCGTGGGGCGTATGTGGCCACGAGCTCCTCGACCGAGCTTTGGCGGCTGTTGGCGAGCATCACCAGGGCCTGCCAGAGGTCGAGCACCGTGCGCGGCGCGAGGGAGGACGCGCGGCCGATCGTGACCGCGGCGCGCGGCGCGGGCGCGAGGCCTCGCTCTTCGAGCTTGGTCGCGAGCTCGGCGGCGTGCCGGAGAGCCCGGTTTGCGGCCGCGAAGACTGGGTGATCCTCCTCGCCGCCGCCGTCTTTGTGCTCTAGCAGCGCGGCGACCTGGTCGAGGCGCGCGGCGGTCTTTGCGACGAGCTTTTGCGCGGCCTCGCCTACCACCGCCTCCAGGCGTCGCACGCCGCTCGCCACCGCCTCTTCGCGTACGATGAGGATCATCTCGAGCTCGCGTGTGTTCGCGGCGTGGGTGCCGCCGCAGAGCTCCGTCGAGGGGCCCATCGAGATCATGCGCACCACGTCGCCGTACTTGTCGCCGAAGAAGGCGAGGGCGCCGCGCTCCTTGGCCACCGCGAACGGTACGACCTCGGTCACGATCTCGTCGCCTTGCGCCACGCGCGCGTTGGCCGCCTCCTCGACGGCCAAAAGCTCGGCGTGCGAGGGGGCCGCGAAGTGCGCGTAGTCGAAGCGCAGGTGGTCTTGGGTGACGAGCGAGCCCGCCTGTTTGACGTGCTCGCCCAACACCTCGCGCAGCGCGGCGTGGAGCAGGTGCGTCGCCGAGTGGTGAGCGCGGGTGCGCTTGCGCGCGCGCACAGGGTAGCCCACGAAGATGCGGTCTCCCTCGCAAAGCTCGCCCGCGCGCACGTGCGCCTTGGCGAGGCAGAGGCCCGGCAGCGGTCGCGTGGTGTCTCGCACCTCGGCCCAAAAGCCGTCGTCGCGGCTCAAGATCCCCTGGTCGCCCACCTGACCGCCGGACTCGCCGTAGAGTGGGGTGGGGTCGCAGAGCACCTCGGCCTCTTTGCAGGAGCGCTCGTCGATCGTAGAGACCCGCGCGCCGTCGCACAGGATGGCCTTCACCACGCAAGCCGCCTCGAGGTATTCGACGCCGCCCTCGGTGCGAAGCCGCCAATCCCCCTCGCGATCGCGCGGCGGGATGTCCTCGTGCGGGTAGCCGATAAACATGGCCTCTCCCTCGGTACGTAAGAGCTCCTTATAGATGTTGTCAAAGACCGCGTCTTTGGTGCCGTCGCCGCGGCTGCGGGCTTTTTGGGCCTGCATCTCTACCTCGAAGCCTGGCTGATCGACGTCGAGCCCGTGCTCTTTGGCGATGACCAGGGTCAGGTCCTTCGGGAAGCCATAGGTGTCGTAGAGCTTGAACACCACGTCGCCTTTGAGCTCGCTCTCGCCTCTTTGCTTCGCCTCTTCGATCTGTTCGCCGAGGATGCGTAGGCCGGTGTCCAGGGTACGACGAAAGCTCTTCTCCTCGAGCTTTGCCACCTTGGAGATGAGCGAACGGGACTCTGTAAGCTCGGGGTAGGCCTCGCCCATGAGCGCGACCACCTCGCCGCAGATCTCGGCGAAGAAGCCCTCCGAAAGCCCTAGTCTTGCGCCATGGCGGATGGCGCGGCGCATGATGCGGCGCATGACGTAGCTCTTGCCCTCGTTCGCGGGCTGCACGCCGTCGGCCGTGAGCATGGCGGTGGTGCGCGCGTGGTCGGCGATGACCCGCATGGAGACGTCGTCGTCGCCCTCGCCGTGGGTGTAGGGCTTGCCGCTCTTTTTCGCCACGGCCTCGATCAGCGGCAAGAAGAGGTCGGTGTCGTAGTTGGAGCTCTTACCCTGGGTGATGGCAGCGATGCGCTCGAGTCCCATGCCGGTGTCGACCCCGGTCTTCGCGAGCGGGGCGAGCGCGCCGTCTTTTTGGCGCTCGAACTGCATGAACACGTTGTTCCAGATCTCCACCAGGCGACCGTTCTCGAAGTCTCGCGTGGAGATCTCCCCCTCGCCGCC
>CAYXQW010000103.1:5123-8780 GCA_964466695.1 uncultured Bdellovibrionales bacterium | reverse complement strand
AGCGGATGCGATCGTACCGACGCTCGTCCACCATCAGATCCGCAAGATCGACGAGGAGATCGGCGTTCTGACAAATATCGGCGATGACCGCCAACATCTCTGGCACCGCGATCGCAGGAGCGAACATACGCGGCGCGGCCCCCTCGGCCGGCGATTCGTAGCGGTAGTAGGGCGTCGACAACGTGAAGCGGCTCGCGTCCTGCCCCAAGAAGGCGACGTGCGTAGACTCGTGCGCCTCGAGCAGCAAGAGGTTATAGCCCTCGAGCTCCACCGGCAAATTGGCCCCCGCCGCGAGCACCTCACCGAACGCCCGCTGCATCGCCACGTGCACCTTGCCCTTGTTGCGCTGAAAGCGCGCGCTCACCTCTTCGTCCTCGAGCAAGAACGACAACAGATCCCGCGATGCCTTGGCCGGGCCTTCGTACTCATACCCCGAGCAAGCGAGCTGCGTCTTGATCACCCCGGTGTGCACCTTGGCCACGCGCATGGTGTCGGCGAAGATCTCGAGCACGCGGTCCATGCCATCGGGATCGACGAAGGGGTTGCCGCAAAAAGTCGAGACCAGAGGCTCGTAGACCTGATCGTAGACCTCCCGCGTCAACCACACGCGCGGCCCCTCTCGGCAGACGAGCACATAAACGTTCGCGAGCACGTCGTAGTCTACCCGCGCCACGGTGAGCTCCTTGCCGTCCCGCACAAAACACGCGCCCGCGAAGGCCTCCGCCACCACATCGCGAGCCGTGAACACGTCCTCGGCCCCGTCACGGTAACCGAGACAAGTCTTCGTCTCGCCATTGACCTCGACATCCCGCCACTCGACGAGCTCGTCGATGGCGTGGCGATAGCGAACGACGAGCGCGCGCTTTCCCGCAAACTCCAGCCCCGCGCGCAGCGTGGGTTGATCGCCCGAGGTCCCCTTGTTCTTGCGCAAGCCCCTAACGAGCGTGTGCCGAAGCGTGTAGTGCGGGTCGTCGCAGAGCTCGACCGCGGAGCCCGAGACCTTCTCGTAGTTGTTGATGTAGAAGAACCCGTTGACCCGCGTCGGCGACAAGAACTTGTACGGGTCGCAGATCCCGGGGATGGTGACCCGCGGGTTCTTCGGGTGATCGAGGTTAGAGTAGCTGCCGCGCTTGAGCAGATCTCCGAAACGCGCCTGCCACCTCTCCGTGATATCGCTCAGGCGCATGAAGTCGCCCTGCTCCGTGCCGAAGGCATAAACTTGGTTGTCTTCGCCGCGCCAGAGCGAGAGCATGTCGCCCGCCAAGATATCCACGGCGCGCAGCTCACTCGCCACGCCCTCACCCGAGACCAATTGATCCATCATCGCCGTGATGGCCTCGCTCTTGCCAGTGCCGCTGTCGGCCGAAAAAACGATGGTCTTGCGCAGCCCGTTCTTGAACACCACGGTGATCATGGCGCCGTGAACGGGCATGCCGCCCTTCGCCTTGACGAGCTCATTGTGTAAGGTGAGCACCGACTTCTTCAAGAAGCCGACGTAATCGGTGGCGTCCTCGCGCGCGACCCAGGCCGTGGGCAAGACCGACCCGTCTTGCTTGCGATCGAGGATATAACCCGTGCGACAACCCTCGCCCATGCACTTTCCCGGCACCCCGAACAAGAGCACCGCGTCCCAGTCGGTGTCGTCGAGCTCGGCGCGCATCTGCATCTCGGGGATCTGCGGGAACAGCCGCATCTCGTCGCTTATCTGGTGGAAGTACGACTTGTGTATCACCAACAAGATCTTGCACGGCCCGACTGGTAAGGCCTTGCAGACGTACGCGCGCATATCGGCGGTCTTGGCGAAGCTCTCCAGCCGGTCGCGATAAAAACCGAGCGCGGGCTTGTCTCCCACTATCGCGTCGCCGTCCGCGTCCCGTCTGATGAAGCCGTAGCGATAGTCCGCGACCCGCCTGGTGGCGCCGGTGACCGCCTTCGGTGTCGGGTTCAAGGCCGCGGTGACCCCCGCGAAGACCGTGCCCTCGATCATGCGTCGGAGATAGGCCGGCAACCCCGCGTGCGGCGTGACGCTGGTGAGCGCCTCGTAGCCGACCTCGAAGGTGGTAGCAGCAGAGATTTTTTGCTCGGGCACCTCGAAGGCGTACATGAGCTCGTTGATGAGGAGGTGCGTGCGCCGATGCAAGCCATGCAACGCCGCCACTTTCTCGGCGAAGGCGCTCGTCTCGAGCTCGGCGGTGAGCACCTTGGTCGTGCTCGCGCTGTGCCACTCGGCGTACACATCGGCGAGGAGCTGCCGAAAGACCGAGTCGATGAGCTGCCGATCATGATAAGCCGAGAGGCACGCGAGCGGGCCGTACTTGTTCTCCACCTCGGCGAACGTCAGATCCATGAGCTCCGGGTGGCTCTTGCACACCTTCCTCAACAAACGCCGATACAAGACTCGGAAGGCCCGGCTCCGCAGCAGATCATCGACGCTCTCGCAGCTCTGCCAGTGCACGAAGACCTTGTCGGCGACCGACTTGCCCTCCTCGATGCAATAGACCATGCCGCGCTCGCTCGGCCGGATGGCATACCCCACGGCCCCTCGCCGCGGCGGCACGAGGGCGAGCAGCGGCGCGAGATCCGCGAGCAGGCACGACATCTCGTCAGAGGTCCCTACCCCGAACAGCTCCGGCAGCTTGCCGACCTCGCGGCCACCGCCATCGTAGAGCTCCCAGTAATGCACGAGCAGGCGCAGATACGCCTCCAACGCCACCGCGAAGCGCTGGTAGCTCGACTCGTCGCCTTCGAGCTGGCCCCCTAGCGACACCCGCACGAAGCCCGCGCCGGCGTAGGTGACATCGACCTTGCGATAAGCCGACAAGGCCCGCAAAAACTCATGGATCCCACGGTCTTCGCCGGGCTCGGTCAGACTAATGCAGCCATAGAAAGCGCCGCTGGGATTGATGGTCGGCACGCCGGGCAGAGCCTTCGCGCAAGCCACATTGAAGGCACGAATGCGCCGCTGCACGTCGGCGCGCAAGCACACCTCGAGCCGTAGCTGCTTGAGCTCATGCACGAGCTCGCTCATCGCCCGCGAGCAATGCCTCACCGTGGCGCCGCGCTGTTCGAGCCGCAACAGCTTGTCGTACCCCGTAAGGAGGGTCTCGAACACCGCCACCGGGAAGTCGCCCTCCGCAAACCGCGCCATCTCCCCCGTGAGCAGCTCCTTGAGCGCGAGGCAGGCGGGCTCGTCCTTCGTCAGATCCACCTGGCGAGCGGCCAGCTCCTCGAGCGAACGGGTGTGACGCTTCACCGCCAAGCCGCTCTCGAGCTTGAGCTGCGTCAGGTAGAGCGACATGAGATGCGGAGCCGACGCGTGCTGCTCGACGTAGCGGATGGGATCGGGGAAGTTGGCGTGCACCAACCCCGTACGATCCCCCGAGCCCTGCAGCCCCTTCGTCGTCGCCCCGACCGTGATGAGCCGCACCTCACTCTCGAAGCGATCGCGATGCAGCTCATAGAGCTGCGCCATCGCCTTGTCGCCCTCACGCGCCTTGTGCTCGCGCGTGACCAGCTTGTGATAGGCGTTGTCGTCGAGCACCGTGATCTTGAACATGCTCGCGATCTGCAGGAGCTTGAGCAAGGTCTCGCGGCGATAGGCGACCCCCGTCGGATTATGCGGCGTGTTGACGATGATGGCCCGCGTCCGCGGAGAAA
>CAYXQW010000103.1:0-5113 GCA_964466695.1 uncultured Bdellovibrionales bacterium | reverse complement strand
GATGACGATCAACATGCTCTTGCAGTAGAGCGCGAAGATCTCAGGGAACCGCCGCAACGAATAGCGCAGCTCCTCGAGCCGCGTGAGCAGCGCCACGGGGTCGAGCTCGTAATGAGAGTTGAGCTCGATCTGCAGCATGCTCGCCTTCGGAAAATACTTCTCCGGGAAGACGTCGCGATAGCTCCAGGACATCTCAGGCAAGATTAACGTGGGATAAAAAGCGCCGCGCTCGATGACGTTCAAGAGCGCCTCGATCTCAGCCACCGCCTCAGGATCGATATCCCCCTTGAACTCATCGACAGTTCGCTGCGCCGAACGGACCGCCTCCTGAAAAGGCACGAGCCAGCCCCTCACCTTGCGATCGTACTCCGAGACGCGCTCCCCGAGGCTGTCCTCGAGGTGACCATGCAACGCCCCGAGACCCACCTTGCCCATGGTGTTCTTGATGAGCGCCGCGACCGACCCGGTGACGTTACCGAACGCAGCGTGATCAAGGCCTTGCTCTGTCTTGCGCGTGAGCTTCGCGGCGGCGTCCGCGGCGCGATAGAGCAAGGTGCGCGCGAAATATTCGCCGCGGCTCACGCTCGGCTTGTCCGCCTTCCACTGTGACGGCGAGAGCGCCGACAGGCGCGCCTGCTTTACCGCCGCCTGGATCTCATCGGAGCTCGCGCTCGGTATCGCGAGCTCGCGCTTGAGCTCGGACAAACGCCCACGACAGATCTGGAGGTCTCCCGCGCAAAAGCTCTCGACCACCTCGCGGACCTGCTCGCGATGAAAACCGCCGATCAACGTCAGCGCGCCGCGACCCCCGCCGGGCACGAGCGTAGCATCGTAGGTCTCACGATCGAGCCCGCCATAGAAATACTTCATCCAGCGCGTGGTCACCTGCGAGCCGAGCGTGCGCCCGAGCTCGCGCTGCGCCTCGTCATCGCCGCGCGCAAGCTCCGCTAAAAACCGTAGCAGCCGTTCGAGCTTGCGCAAGGAGAGGTAATCGTAGAGGTCGTGCCGCTTGCAGTCTTGCGCGCGTAGCTCGTCGATGCTCGCCGCGAGCATGCCGCTCTTCGCGAGCCTCTCGGCCCCGCGCGCCACCGACTCCACGAGACGCCCGAGCAAGGACGGCGAGAACCGCTCGAGGATCCGCCGCAAGACGAGCTGCGTATTGGCGGGGCGACCCGCGAAGCCCGTTTGCACGTTGCGCAGCGTGCGCGCCACGTGGGGGAACAAGGTGTAGACGAGCGTGGTGTTGGAGAGTCGCGCGCGCGACGAGCAGTCGATGAGCAACAACCGTCCGAGCACACCGCGCCACGCGCTCGTCTGGAGCTGCTCCGACGCGAAGGCACCGTGCGGGATGCGCGTGACCCGGGCCACGAAGACATGGTTGGGCTCGGCCCGCATCCGCTCGACGAGCTCGAGATCGAGCTTGTCGATGCCGTCGATGATACGCACCGGGCTCGCGCCGCTCGGACCAAACTTGTCGAAGACGTGGTTCTTGATGAGATCGATCACGCGCTCCGGGCTCTCGGTGACCACCACGCGATTGAACAAGCTCGCGCCCTCGAAGTTCACAAACTCCGCCGCCTCGTCGAGGAAGGCGCGCTCCTCGGCCGTCGTGCAGTAGTGCAAGCTCGAGTCGATGAGCTGCGTGAGCAGATCGAACAGCTCGGCGAGCGGTGCGGGCTCGGTCGTGAGCGTCTCGAGGTAACCGTAGAGCTCCTTTACGTCCTTGCCGAACACGATGCGCGAGACGAGCTTACGCATCTTCGCGGTAACGGGGGGCGTGCCGATCGACAAGCTGTAGCGCGAGAGCGCCTCGAGGTGATGGGCGCCGAAGGCCTCGCGCTTACCGTCGAGCTCGATCTCCTTGCCGATGCGGCGCCTAAGGCGCGCCTTGAACTCGTCTGCCGCCTGCACCACGCGAAAGATGCTCGACACCCCCACGGGCGGCATGATCTGACCGAGCAGCGTATAGCCGAGCGAATCGAAGGTCTGCTCGTACTCGCGGACCTGGCGCGCGATCGCCTCACGCTCACCGACCGTGGCCGTGCTCAAGTCATCGGGCAGGGCGAGGATCTTGTCGATCTCGGCGATGAGCTGGGCGCTCGAACGCCCTCCCTGCATCGACGCCGCGATCGCCTTGAGGGCCTTGATCTGTTCGAGGAGAGCCGCCGCGTGCTGCATAGGAGTCTATGTCCTCTCAATTAGTCCGAAATATGAGCTGATCACGCAGCGCCCTGAGATAGGCATCCTCATCCAGGCGACCCTGCATGCTCATGCGCGTGAGAATCTCTTCGAGCATATCCGCGCGCCGAGACCCGAGCTCGCCGCGCGCGACCCGCGCGTAGGAGCTCACCGGGCTCGGTATGATGCTCGCCAAAAAAGCCGCCTCGCGCGCCGAAAGCTCGCGCGCGTCTTTACCGAAATAGACCTTCGCAGCGGCCCCGATACCATAGACACCAGGCCCCCACTCTATGGCGTTGAGATAGATCTCCAGCAACCGCGCCTTGGAGACGCTGCTCTCGAGCCCCAACGTAACCTGTGCCTCTCGCACCTTACGCGCGTACGTCTTCTCACGCGACAAGTAAAGATTTTTGGCGAGCTGCTGCGTGATGGTAGAGCCGCCACGCACCGCGCGACCACTCTGTGCCACGGCGAGCGCGCTCTGCTTGATCTCGTCGAAATCGAAGCCCTGATGCGCGTAGAAGCCAGCATCCTCGCTCGCCAAGACCGCGTCGCCGATGTGCCGCGGGAGCTCGGCGAGCGGCACATAGTCACGATTGCCATGACCTATAATCACCTCGCGCTCACCACCCTTCGCGCCCAAGGCGCGATAGCTGAAACCACCGCGGAGTGGAGAGGCGGAGGCACGCGCTTTTGCCTTCATCGCGGCGAGATCGAGCTTGCCCGCGACGACCCAGGTCTCGGGCTCCTTGAGGCGACCGCGCAGCGACCAAGCTCCCGTCAAAGGTCCGACGAGCTGCGGCGCCTCAGCCGGCGGTCGTAAGACCGGAGGCAAGACCGCACCCAACCGCGCGCCGTCCTCGACCATGAGCTCAAGCTGCGCCTCGAAGGCCGCGCCGGAGTCGAGCTTAGCCACCAAAGAGCCATGCAGCGAAAGCTCGGCGTGCTCGCCCACGGAGAAGACGGCGTCACGAACGCGAAGCTCGCGCCGCGCGAGATCCCAGGCGCCCGCGACCTCGAGGCCCAGCGCGAGAGGCCCGACCGGGACCGCGGCCACACGCGAATCGGAGATCGAGAAGTCATGGGTCGTAACGCGAGCCATAAGCTCGCCCGCGCTCAACTCGGGACGAGAGCGCAAAGTCAACTCACCGTCCCACGCGCCCATCACCCCATCGGGCAAGGAGCGACCTAGCACAGGCGCGAGATCCTCCGCGCGCGCTCCCGCAAAAACGAGCCGCCCTTCGATCCCCCCCGCAGCATATGTGGCCTCACCATCGAGCGTCCCGCCGCCCTCGAGCTCGGCCGTAACCGTGATCTTCATGTTCTCGGACGTGACACGCCGCCAGGAGGCCTCGGCCTCGACCAAGAGGAGCTCGGCCGAGTTATGAAGAGCTCGCGCCCGCGCTCCCGCAAGCTCGATGCGCGAGACGCGCAAACGACCTATGAGGAGAGAAGACCAGGAGGGCCTTATGACCACCTCGCGAGCATGAAGCTCAAGGCTCTCGTGCCGAAGCACCACCCCTCGCAAGAAAGCCGTCGCCGGCCAACCTATCCTCGCTTCCCGCGCGCTGAGCGCAATGCCTCGCGCGCTTAGCACGCGCACGGCCTCGCGCATGATGAGCCGCTCCGCCCAGGAGGTGCGCCCCAAAAGCTGCACACCCCCCACGAGCCCGAGGACGAGAGCCAGGACTATCCAGTAAGACCTACAAGAAGGACTAAAATGCATGCGGTCGCAGGGCTTATCGGTCGCGCCGCAAATGGTCAAGATCGTTCGCCCACGCTCATCGCATGGGGGAATCCCTAACTCCGCTGGCCCTTGACGACCGCGAAGCGGAACTTGCTGAACTCGGCGCGACCTGCCGTGTACACCACCTTGGAGACGAGCTCGTAAGGCACGTGCCTGTCTACCATCACGACCACCGTGCCATCGAACACCGATCCCCCGCTGCCCTTCTGCCGCATGATGATCTTCTTTTGATGCTCGACCTCGTCCAACATGATCTGCATGCACTTGTCGATCAACATCCCCGCTTCCGAGAGATCGACGTCTTGCGGCTTGCCATCCTCGAAGGTGGCGCAGACCTTGTCCTCGACAATGACGTTCGTCAAGGTCACCAAGATCGCCGCCGCCACCGGCGGCTCCTCGATCGAGGAGGAGGGCGGCATCTTCAAATTCTTCGCCTGCTTGAGCTGTACGGGGTTCGTCGCATAGCTCTTGATGAGGAACACGAGGATGATGGTCATGACGTCCATCAAGGACGTGATGGTGAGGCTACCCGGCTCATCGAGCTTGCGACGCTTGCGCTTCGCCGGAATCTCTCCGGGCGGCGCCGCGAACGCCCCGGGATCGGGGAGCGCGTTGATACCGGCCGGGATCTCAGCACTGTCGTTGATATTCATGCCTAATTCCTTGGCGCTCGTGCCCGCCTGTCGTCAGTATGTCGTCTCGCTCGGACCGAGAATGACCTCCTCGAACAAAGGCCGTGAAGTACCGTCCGCCTCCACCGTGTCGCGCAGGGCGTCCATGGCATCGGTGATCGCCTCGAATTGCACCGCCGGCTCAGCTCGAATTATGACCCGACTCTCGTCAGGAAAACGGTCCTTGAGCTCCACCGCCTTGGCCGCGAGCGCCGTGGTGTCATAAACCACGAAGCTGCGCTGCTCATCGGGATTTTTGCACGGGGGGCCAGAGTTACGCGATCGCGGAGGCGGCACCGTCTCGAGAAAACGCGAGCACGAGACGGTCCTGTCCACCACGGAGATGAACAACCCCGGATGGCCGGGAGAAGCATCGGCGAACAAACCAGTGGCGTTGGTGAGCAAGTAGCCCTTATCGGTGATCTTGACCTCCAAGTTCAAAGGAGGGCGATCCGACTGCGGTGGCGGTTCCGGCGAGGTCGGCCCGATCGAAGGCATAGTCACACGAACCACCGTG
>CAYXQW010000102.1:0-8788 GCA_964466695.1 uncultured Bdellovibrionales bacterium | reverse complement strand
CCGTCGCGATACTCGTAGCGCGTGACGTACTCGCCCCCGAGGCCGTCGCGCGTCGTCTGGCTCGCGAGCACCTGCACCGAAAAAGGCACCCGCAAAGACCACGGCGCACCTTCCTCCCGCGCCCGCTGATACTCGGCGCCGCTCGAGGTGTACGTAAGCTCCGTGCGCTTGCCGAGCCCGTTCGTCACCGCCACGAGCAGATTGGGCCGCAAGGACCCCACGACGTCGAGGTAGATGAGGCTCTGCGAGGTG
Organism: uncultured Bdellovibrionales bacterium; assembly: GCA_964466695.1. Classification (GTDB taxonomy): domain Bacteria; phylum Myxococcota; class XYA12-FULL-58-9; order XYA12-FULL-58-9; family JAFGEK01; genus CAYXQW01. The sequence goes on along the minus strand of CAYXQW010000102.1, from coordinate 8,536 downwards.
GGCTTCGACCAGACGATGTCTGTCGAGCCGTTGCCGTTCATGTCCGCCAAGCGAATCGTCGTGTACGTATCGCGCGTGGGCGTGTTGGGGATGGAGATCTTATCGCCGTAGGCGCCGTGCGGCAGGAGCGGCCAGAGGTCGACGTGGCCCGTATCGACGAGCACGAGGTCGGCTAGCCCGTCGGCGTTCATGTCGGCGAGCATCAGATTCGGCACGGCGTTTTGCCCCACGCGCGGCGCGCCCAAGACCGACACCGGCTCGTCGAAGTCGCCAAAGCCGAGGCTCGGCCAGTACATAACCGAGCCGTCCTGCACGTAGACGAGGTCTGTGAGCCCGTCGCCGTTCATGTCGGCGAGCTTTACGTGCGGATCTTCGAAGGCGAGGTGCGTCGAGCCCGGCGGCAACGGCGCGCTTTGCGGCCCTCCCCACGAGCCGTCGCCCTCGTTACGCCAGAGGTAGAATCCGCTCGAGGTCGACTGCACGACGTCTATGAGCTTGTCGTGATCGAAGTCGAAGAGGCGGACGTTCGCGTCCTCGAAGCCAAAGCCGGGGTTCTCGCGAAAGAGGACGCGCTCCCCCCAGCTACCCTCGCCGCTGCTTTGGTAGAACCAAAAGCCGCTCGTGCCCGACTTCACCACGAGGTCGGCGAGGCCGTCGCCGTCGAGATCGGCCGTCGTAACGCCGGAGGTCGCGAGCGCCACCGACGGGCTTTGAACCATGTCCACGCGCGGGCCGAAGAGGCGGCCTCCTTGATTGAGGTAGAACCAGTGCGCCGAGGTCTCGGCGTGGAGCAGGTCAGGGAAGCCGTCGCCGTCCACGTCGAAGAGCTCGTCGTTGGCCGAGCCCGCGCCGGGGCCGGGGATGCGCGCCGGCACGCCTTGCATGGCGTGGGGCACGCCCGCCGCGGCGAAGCGGCTGTACTCGAAGCGCACGGGCGGCAGCGTGGTCTGCCCGTCGCTCCCTGCGACCGTGACCGCCGTGAGCAACGAGAGCCCGTTCACCTCGTCGTAGTCGAGCCGCGCCGTACGCAAAAGCTCGCCCCCCGTAAACGTGCGCACCTCGCGCAGGCGCTCGGCCGTCAAGACCTCGAAGCGCGAGCGGTAGTCGGCCACCACGTCGGGCCGCGGCTCGTAGGTGAAGACCACCTCGTTTTTGGCCGCCCCCGCGCGGAGGTTGTAGGCGATGCGGCGCAGGTACACCTGGCCACCGGCCTTGTCGTACTCGTAGGCGATGCGGTTGCCGAAGCGATCGATGACGTCGGTGAGCGCGAAGGAGAACACCACGCCGTCGCGCTCGACCCGCGCGCTCGCGTCCACGCCGTAGCGCAGGAGCGTGCCGTCTCGCAGCTCCACCTCGAAGTGCGAGCCGGCCTGAAAGACGCGGACGAAGCGGCCCTCGTTCTTCAGCCTGTAGGTGCCGTCGGCGAGGAGCGTGAGCTCTTGGCCGTCGAGGAGATAGCGATCGGTGCCGTCGTAGCGCGGTAGGCCCTTGTCGGTTTGCACCTTTATCGATGACACCCCGAGCGACCAGCCGAGGCCGAGCTCGCCGTTGCCGCGCCCGCTGTCGTAGGTGAGCGCCACCTCGGGGGTGAGCCCGCCCGTGCCTTGCGGCACCGCGAGGCGGACGCTCTGTCGCGCGCTGCCGCTGCTTGGCATCGCCTCGAACGACTCGCCGAGGCCCTCGATGCTGCCTGGGCCTTTGGGCACGGCGATGACGCCAGGGCGGGACGAGGATTTGTCGGCGGCGTGGACGAGCGCGGGGAGGAGCAGCAACACCAAAAAGGCAACCCATGGGAACGTCACCCCCGTGAAAACGGGGGCCCAGAGTGGATCCCCGTTTTCACGAGCATGACACCAAGAACCCGACTCCCGATGTGCAAGACTACTTCTCACGGCTTACCCCCGCCAATTCACTGAATCGTGTACGAGTCGTGCGTGAAGATGAGCTCGATGTCGTCGAGGCCGAGGAGGTCGAGCCGGGGGTTGTCGCCGAGCTCGATGATGAGCGCCCACGAGCTCGCGAGCATCGCCCGCTCGGTGAGCTCCACGTTGAGGTCGGGCGTGGACGTCCCGTCGGTCATGCCGTTGATCGAGGCGTGGAGGCGCGCCACCGACGGGCCGTTGCCGCTGGTGGTCATGTCGTAAGCCAAGAGCTCGGGCTCGCCGCTCGCGCCGCGCCGGCACGCGCGCAGGTAGCTCGTGCCGCCATGCACGAGCTTGATGTAGGCGCTCGTCGCGTCCGCGCCGAGAGCGTCGCCGATGAGGTTTGCCCCCACCGTCTGCACCCGGTCGGAGCACACGGCCGAGGAGAAGATCTCCTGCCCGGGGCTCGCCGTGGAGAACGTGATGTGCAGGTTGCCGTCCGCGTCCCAGCTCCCCGGGTCGGCGATGAGCCAGCGGAGCTGCTCGGCGGGCGTGACCTCGGCGCCCGTCACCGCGTCATATATGGTCTCGGTGAGGCCGAGGATGTCGTCGCGGAGCGAGATCACGTCGCGGTTGCTCTGCGAGGTGCGCGCGCTGCCGGCCTTGTTGGTGAGGCCTTGCAGGTATTGCAAGAGCCCGCTCGGGTCGCGGATGCCCCACAGGGCCTCCCGGCCGCCGTAGGTCTCGACGAGCTGGTACTCGAGCGCGCGCGTCGCGAGGTAGCCGAAGCGGAGCGCGTCGTGCATGGCCGCCGTGGCCCGCCGCGCGCGCGCGTTGGCGAGCACGCGGTAGTGCAGGGCGTAGCGCGCGCCCGTCTCCGCGATGGCCGACACGCGCGCCGACTCGGCGAGGAGCGCCTGCGCCTTGGACCAGAGCGCTTGCAGCCTGCTGTAGGCCTGCGCCAGGTTGATGACCGCGATGTCGCGATCGATCTCGAGCACCTTGAGCGCGAGCCACTCCCTCTTCACCGCGGCCGCCGAGTTGGTAAGCTCGACCGTCGCCTGATCGAAGACTACCTGCGCCTGCTCTGCCGTGATGAGCGCGGCCCTCTTCTTCTCCTCTGTCTCCCGCGCGCTCGACGCCGCCGCGCCGATGGCGGCGTTGAAGATGCCGCCGGCGAGCACCAGAGGCGCGCTGCTCGGGTTCGTGGCCGCCCCGATGATGCTGCCGACAAGACCCTGCGCCATCTGACGCTCGGTCTCGATCTCGCGGATGGCGCGGTCGGCCAAGTACACCCGCTCGCCCGTCTCCTCGATGAGCACCGCTTGATTCTCGTACACCCCCGCCACGGTCGCCGCACGCAGGTCCTCGATCTCGATCGCCGCATGGACGTTGCTCATCTGGCGATCGATCTCCTCGATGCGGAGCGCCGCCGCTTCGAGCTCGCGCACTTGATCGGCCACCAGCCCGACGCCAAGAGCGCCGCAGTCATCGACCGACACCACAGCGCCGCCGCAGAGATCGGCGAGCTGCAAGTCCACCGTGGCGAGCTGGCTCGAGAGCTCGTTCGCGAGCCCGCTCGCGCTCGCCTCGAAGGCGCGCTGCGCGCTCGACGCCTCATCGTAGAGCGTGGTCCACACGCCGAGGTTGCTGTCGGCGAGCGCTTTGATCTGCGTGAAGTTGGTGCCGCCGCCGCTCGTGTAGTGCCAAAAGAACGGGACGTACGCGGGCGCGTAGCCGAACATGTTGCGGCCGAGGGCGATATCCACCACGCGCCGGGCGGCGTCCGAGAGCCCCGTGGCGACAGAGCTCGCGTCGCGTGACCACGTGTCTGGCGACTTCGCGAGCGCCGGAGCTATGGCCGCCATGCTCACCCACGCGCGCACGAGCGCCGCGCGCGCCGTGACTGCGGCCTCGCTGTCTCGCCTTAGCCGCCGCTGCAAATCGGCGCGCTCGTTGCCCGCGAACAAGGCCGCGTCGATGAGGCCGAGCGCCCGGCGGAGGTGCTCGCCGTTGCCGCGAGTCGAGCCGTCGGCGCCGATTATGGGCGTCGTGAGCTCGCTAATTCCAGAGTTCGCCACAGCGTCCACCGACATCTTGCCCAGCACCCCGGTGAAGTACGGGCTCTGCAAGGCCGCCGGGGCGGTCGCCGTGGTGCCGTGGAGCCCATCCAAGTATGCGCGCTCGGCCGTGGCGAGGAGCGCGAGCTCTTGATCGAGCGCGCCGTCGGGGTTGTACCAGGAGTCGAGCGCGCGCGCCGCGTAGGCGTTGCCCTTGTAGAGCGCGTAGTCGGCGGTGACCTCGAGCGTGTCGAGTAAACGCGGGCCGCTGTCAGCGTCGCTCACGCCCGCCGAGAGCCCCATCCACGCCCAGTACTGCGCGCAGCGCAGGCTCGTGGCATCGTACGGGGCGGTGCAGGTGGTGCCCGCGATGCAGCTATCCATGCTCGTAAAGGGGTTGGTGCCAGAGGCTTGTCCCGCCTGAAAGAAGGCCTTGTAGAAGGCGAGCTTGGGCTGGCCGCTGCCGTCGGTCGCGCGCAAGAAGGCCCGCATGTTGTTGACCGCGTTGCTGCCGCAGGCGCTGCCGCCAGGGCATGTGCCGCAGGTGGTGGCGAGCCCGGCGAGCGGGTTTGTCGAGGAGATGAGCGTCACGGCGGGCATGGAGTCGGGCTGCCCTGCGGACATGGGCCCCGTGCGCACAAACGAGGCCGTGCCCGCAAGCGAGGTCTGCACGCTGTCGAGAATGCCGTCGAACGTCTCGGTGAAGGTGCCCGCGAGCGTGCCCGCGCCCGTGCGCGTGCCGACAAAATTGAAGTGACGAATGATAGGCTGCGGGTAGCCCGGGTTTTGCGGCGAGTCTACGGGCCCCGGGAGATCGAAGCTCAGCGTCACCACCTCGTCGCTCGGCGTCTGGTACACGACGCCGTTTAGCGGCGCCTTGAGCGGATAGAGGGGGGATCGGGCCGCGTCGACGAAGCCTGTGAGCACGCTCGCGCTCTGCGTGAAGTTGACGACGAGCGGCTGCTCGCCGAGCTCAAGCGGCGCCGTCACGCGCAGCACGCCCGACCAAGACCCCGAGAGATCGAGCAAGAGCCCCACGCCCAGCTTGAGGTTACCCGCCGAGGTGCTCACGGCGACGCTGCCGCCCTCGCCGTTGTCGGCACGTGCGGCGGCGCGATCGAGCGTCACCGTGATCGTCACGGGCGCGCCATGCTCCACGCGCCCGGCGCACGGCGAGACGGAGAGCCACGGCCGGCTCGACTGCACGTGAAAGTCGAACGGCGCCTCACGGGCGTTTGTGAGCGTGAAGGCCACCGTGGTACCCGCGGCGCCGAAGTCGAGGAACGAGGGGCTCGCCACCGGCCGACCCGTAGACGGGAGCACGGGCACGACGGACTGCCCGAGCGACTCCTCGGCGACGCAGCGGCCGCGGTCGCTGCAGAGCAAGGGCGCGACGCACTCGCGATCGGAGAGGCAGTCGTGCCGACACACGCCGAGCATGCAATGGTCGCCCCGGCCGCAGTCGGCGTCGAGCACGCACGCGATGTAAGAGGTAGCAGTGGGCACGGGCCGCGCGCAAAAGCGCTCCTCTACTATAGGCTCGACCGGCGCGCTTTCGACCTCTTGCACCGTGGTGCACACCTCCCCCGGTTGGCACTGGCTGTCTTCCGCGCACGGCGTAAGACAGGCCCGATAGGCGAGGCACCGAGGAGACGTGTCGTCTTGCCGCGCCTCCGCTTGGCCTTTGCGCTCGCTGCCGCAGCCGCTCGCGGCGAGGAGCGCCGCGAGAGAGAGAAGCTCGAATCGTCGCATGATGACCTCCCGAAGCACTAGTTACGAATGCAGAAAGGAGCGTGGTAGCTGCTCCCGGCCGGGCAAGAGACAGATCTGGTGGAGCACGTGGGCATCGAGTGTCCCGCCACAGCCCAGAGACCGGAGCAACTACAACTGCTGGCGCTACATGACACCGTCCCCCCGCCTACCACCATGCCTCGAACAGCGATGTCCCCAGAGGCAGTAAGATCTCTCACAAAGACATCTTTCGCATAGACATCGCCGCGATGATCGAGCGGAGTGGTCGAAACCCCAACACTCGTGGCCATTATGGTGCTATCCGCAGAAGTTGCGCGACTGACCGTTGCTGATGTGGCCCATGAATTCATCCGTCCAGTAAGCCAGGTCGTATCTACGCTACCTGCGCTACCCGCACTCCCCGCGCTCGTGGCGGTGCCGGCGCTCGTCGCGTAGCCCGCCGTGGTCGCGCTCGTGGCGCTCGTGGCGCTCGTGGCGCGGTCTGCCCTGTCGGCCGACGTGGCATGGTCCGCGTTGACGGCTCTGATGGCCTGATTAGCGACGAGCGCATACGCCACCGTGCCGATCTGCTGCCTCGGCAACAGCTCGGTGCCGTCGACCGTGACCCCCACGTAGAGCGTCTTACCGTTGAACAAGCTCGCGTCGAGCCCGGTGACCGCCCCGAGGAACGCCGCGTAGAACCCGTTGGTGAGCGCGAGCGTCTGGCTCTCGCTCCAGAGCGCCGTCCCCTCGGTGGGCGCCGCGTAGAGGTTGAAGGAGAGGGTTTTTACGCCCGTCATGGGCGCGCCGTTGCTCGCGACCAGACGCCCTTGCATGCCGAGCAGAAGCGGCACCGACGTCCACTCGACGCTCTGCGCGAGAACCGTGGAAGGAGCGTTGGCCGCCAAGGCGAGCCAGGCACAAGAGAAAGAGATCAAAAGCTTTTTCATGATAGCCCCCTTATGGAGTTTGTTGCAGATGAGCACCGTAGCCTATGACCTGCACCACGAAGCTGCTGGCGCTGCAGGTGAAGCCTTCGTCTGAATAGTCGGGATCGGGGTAGAGCATGGGCGTGGGTTGGCCCATGATGATGGCGCCCGGCCCCGTGCTCGTAAGCTCCGACGCGGCGATGCCGGTCTCGGGGATGGGCGGTGCGCTCAACAGGATCGTATACGCCGTCTCGCCCTCGCCCACGGTGCACGTGGTGCCCGCGCAGCGCGCCTCGCAGCCGTTGCTCGCGACGCCGTCGAGATCGAACCTGCCCGGCTCGCACGGGCCGCGCGCCTCGGCGTCGGGGATGCCGGGGTCGCCGTCCTCGTCGCCCGTATCATCTGGAGCGCCCCCCGTGCCCTCCGCGCCCCCCGCGCCATCGTGGGATACGCCGGTGGTGTCCTCGCTGCCCACCGCGCCGCCAGCGCCGGAAGTCGCGTGGGAGCTTATCGCCCCCTCGCCGCATCCGGCGCACACAAAGAGCGCCCACACCCCCGCCCACACCACCCAGCTCGTCGATCGCTTGGTCATAAAGCCCCCACTTCAAGAAGAAGTGCGCGTAACAATTCACGTCACGCGACCTCAGCGACCGTAACGAAGTGGGATCAAACCTGTCAAGCGATTTATGAAACTATCAGAACCTGAACATGGCCCCGAGAAAGCCGTGCCAATCGTCGAGGCCTGGGTCGTCCTCGCGCGTGAGTTTCTTGTATTGCAGCAAGGCGAAGGCGTCGAGGTTTGCCACGAGGTTGACCGCGGCGTAACCGAGCGCGCCATAGTGCGGGGCATAGCCTTCTTCGAGGCCGGCGCTCAGCCCCGCCGTGACCCCGGCGCCGAGCTTGAGAAGACCGAGCGGGACGATGAACTTGAAGTTGAGATCGACGTCGGTCACCGCGTCGTCGTGGCCGTCGCCGTCGATGTCGCGCAGGGTGTAGAGCATGGCCGCAGGTGAGATGTAGAAGGTCGACAAGAGCGGGATATCGACGAAGAAACCCCACGCCACGCGCGCCCCCGCCGCCTCGCGCTCACCTGCGCGCTCGACCTTCGTGGGCGAGTATGCGACCCCGCCGGCCACCCCGAGGCCGACGCCCGAGGCCCCGGCCCACGCCGTGCTCGGAGCCGAGATACCGATAGACAACACGAAGGTCAGAGCATAGAGCGAACGCATGAAGCGCCTCCTTTGGATCTCCACGAAGAGGGAGCCCTTCGGGATAATACTCGAGGCGTAAGTCCCGGCAACCCTGTGGCGCCTTTTCGGTGTAGATATCGGCGCTCCGCATGACCGCAAGAGAAAGGAAGAGCTCGCCATGCCTAACCCCACGATCGACGTAAACGCGCCCGTGGCGAGGTCGGGCGCCGTCACCGCCGGCGATGTCATGCGCCTGCTCTACGAGTCCGCAAGCGGCGCTAGCCTCGAAACCTACGACTTCTCGGTGCTCTCCTATCTCGAGCGCCAAAGGCTCGCGGAGCTTTTCGAGCAGCGCGGCCTGCCGCTCTCGCCCGAGGACAAAGCGCGCTTCGAGCGCGGGGACCGCGAAGAGCTCAAGGCGCTCATGCGCCGCGCCGAAACCCATTTCGCGCGAGAGCACAAAGGACTCGCGGCGCAGGCGGCGCGGGCGAGCGATGCTTTGGGCGAGACGCCGGCCAAGAGCCCCGACGTGGGCTCGCCGCCTCCCGGCATCCCCGAGAACACACGGCCGCGCATCGCCCTCGCGACAGAAGAGCACGAGGTAGCCGCTCCCACGCCGGTGGCCGCGGGGGCCGAGGAGGAGATCTGGCCGACGGATCCTTGCTTCGACGCCGCGACCCTCGAGAGCGCGCGGCGCGACCTGCTCGCGATGATCACGGTGACCTCCGGCAAGACCAAGGTTACGAGCGAGGTCACCGTGATCA
>CAYXQW010000101.1:0-8789 GCA_964466695.1 uncultured Bdellovibrionales bacterium | reverse complement strand
TGGCGAGGTCCTCGGGGGTCTCGAAGGTCGGCCGCACGTCCATGCCGCGCAGCCCCGCGCCGATGCTGCTCGGGAAACGCAAGACCACCTTGTTGTAGGTCGCCACGGCTTCGATGAAGCGCCGCCGCGCGACGGTGATGCGGTTCTCGGTGCCCTCGATCTGGGCCTGCAAGTCGCGAAACGACTCCGTAGCCGAAAGCTCCGGGTAACGCTCGGCCACCACTAGGAGGCGCGACACGGCCCCCGAGAGCTGGTTTTGCGCCTGCTCGAACTTTTTGAGCTTCTCGGGGTCGTCGATGACGCCGCCTAGGTCAAAGCTCGCGACGCGCGACCGCGCCTCGATCACCTTTTGCAGGGTGTTCTGCTCGAAGTCGGCCGCGCCCTTGACCACCTTGACGAGGTTCGGGATGAGGTCGGCGCGGCGCTTGTACTGGTTGTTGACCTCGGCCCACGCCGCCTTGACATCCTCGTCGCGATCTATGACCTCGTTATAACCGCACCCAAGAGGCGCGGTGCAGAGCAAGGTTGCGAGCACCAAGAGCTGGCGCGAAAAAGAACGCATCATTTGTCGTGTCCTCCTGAGGCGCTAAGTTGACACCGAGCGCGGGGCATGAACATAGCACAAGGATGCAAAGAGCCGAGAGGTATCGACTCGTCGAGGCTCCTCTCGAACAGCCACGCGAGGGAGACTTCTATGTCTCAGCAACCATCAGCGCCTGAGCGGGAGGGGACAGGCGGCCAAGGGCTAGCCGCCGCCGAGGGCGTAGATCAAGAGCCGGAGCTGATCGACTCCACCGAGGCCATCGAAGATGATTCGCCGCCGCCGCCACCACCGAAGCGTGTGGCCTTCGACTCGGCGCCGAGCATGCCTGCCATCACCGATCAAGATCGCGAGTTCGTGCAGCGGGTGTTTTTGCAAGTTCGTGACGTCGACTTCCGCGCGCCGCCGCCGCCACCACCGCGTAAGGACCTGGCCGGCCCCGACCGCAAGATCGCCGCTTTGCGACAAAACGTCCACGAGCTCGAGCGCGACCTGGCGCGGGTGGGGTACGTCTGGGGGTCTCTGCAACAACAGTATCGCGCGGCCGATGAGCTCGTAAGGGCCAAGGAAGCCGACCGCGAGGCGGCTATCGCGCGCTACAACCAGATCAAGGACCTCTCAGGGCAGACGGCCATGCGCGACAGGGCCGAGATCGACGCCCTCAAGCACCAGGTGGCAAAGCTCGAGGCTCGGCGCGTAGCGCTCGAGGCCGAGCTCTCGAGCACGCAGGCGCTCGCCGCGGAGCGCCAGCAGCGCAGCGAGCAAGAGAAGGCGGCCATGATGGCCGACTATCGCGCCAATATGGAGGCCGCCCAGCAGGCCTTCAACCAGCTTCGTGACACCTCTGGTCAGGCCATCCTCAACCTCGAAACCGCGCTCAAGCAACGCGAGGAGGAGCTCGACACGAGGTCGCGGGCGTTGGACGAAGCGACCGTGAGCCTCGCCGATCGCACGAGCGAGCTCGAGGTGGCCCGAGCCACGCTCGCCGAGCAAGAGGCCGCGCTTGTAGCCGCGCGCGCCGAGCAGGCTCGCCAAGAAACGGCGCTACGCGAGGGCTCGCGCAGCATCAGCACCCTGACCGACGAGCTGACTAGGCTCCGCGAGCAGCACGAGACGGTGATCCACGAGCTGCGCGACTCGCTCAAGGCCAAAGAGGAGCTCGTCAAGGTCACCCGCGGCGAGGTGCAAAGCGCGCGGGCGGAGTTCGATCAGCTCGCCGAGCAGTACGAGGCGCGGCGCGTGGAGCTCGAGAAGGCGAGCGCCGAGATCGCGAGATTGCATCAAGAGGTCGAGGACGCAAAGCGCGACCTTGGCGCGAGCGTCGAGACCGCGAGCGCGAGGGCGGCCGATCTCGAGGAGGCGCGCGAGGAGGCGCGCCTGGCCCGCGCCGACGTGCAAAACCTCGGGCAGGAGCTCGAGGCGCTACGCAACAGCGCGATTAATCCCACAGACAATCGCGGCTGAAGATTGACGAAACCTCGGCGCGCCGCTAATTTGCGCCCCTCGCTGACGATGGGTCGTTAGCTCAGTTCGGTAGAGCAGCAGACTTTTAATCTGTTGGCCCAGGGTTCGATTCCCTGACGACCCACCAGCCCTCACTCACAACGGACCTCGAGGTAGAACGCGGCATGACGGACGTAAGCAAAGACTTATCGGAGCTCAGACACGAGATCGTCGAGGCGCGCAATCAGGCCATCAAGACCGACAACCAGGTGAAGAACCTCGCGCTCGACGTCAAGGGCTTCGACAAGCGTTTCGTGCACCTCGAGCGAAGGACGCGCCTCGCGAGCCTCGGCGTCCACATCCTGGTCGCCATAGCGATCGTCACCGCGTCGTATGTCGTGCACGGCGTGCGCATGCGCGCCGTGACCCAGGACCTCGATCAGAGCGTCGCTGAGGCCGAGCGGGCGAAGAAGCTCGCCGAGGAGGCCACCGCCGGCGCGCGGGCCAAGGAGCTCAAGCTCGAGCAAGAGCGCACGCGGCGCGAGAAGGTAGCGGCCACGGCGCTCGAGGTCGTGGAGCTGCTCGACAAGGGCCGCGAGAAAGACGCGATCGACATCCTCAACAAGGTGGACAGCACCAAGCTGAGCCCGCTCGAGGCCAAGCTCTTCGATCGGCAGATGAACGAGCTTCGCACTCGGGCGGCCGAGACTGGCTACAAGGCAGGCCGTCAGGCGCAGGTGACCAACCAGCACGCCGCCGCGATCGCGGAGTATCGCCGCGTGCTCTCCTTGCAGCCCGATGGGCGCTTTGCCTCGCCGGTGCGTTACTACCTCGGCACGGCGCTCTGGAACCTGCGCCGTCACGAAGAGGCCGAGCCGGTGTTGCGCGAGATCTTGGAGAAGGAAAAAGACAAGGCCATGCTCGAGGAGGTCCGGTACCTTTTGGCCTCGTCTTTGCAGTCGCTAGGTCGCGCGGACGAGGCCAAGGTTGCGTTTGCCGAGATCGTACAGAAGGGCGGCCGGTACACGACGAGCGCCAAAGAGCAGCTCAAGGTGCTCGACAAGACTCCTTGATCACAGCCACGCAGCGCGCGTGCAGGGGGCCATTGCTCGCGAGCAGCCCCCGCGGCGTGTTGGGCTCCGGCTTGTTGTAGCGTAAAGCCAAGCCATCGACGTCGGTCATCTCGCCCCCAGCGGCGCGCAGGATGGCCTCGGGGGCGCAGGCGTCCCACTCGAAGGTGCGATTCGAGAACGATAGATAAATGTCGGCGTGCCCGGCGGCGATCCGCGCCACCTTGAGCCCGACACTGCCTCGCGGCTCGCATTTCGCGACACGCAGGCGCCGCGCTGCGGCCTCCACCTGGCGCGAGAGGTGCGACCTCGAGACCATGAGCACGGCCTCGCCATCGGGGCAGGCGAGGGTGGAGGTGCGAAGGGGCGTGACCTCGCCGTCGTGCTCGCGATAGGCCTCACCGCCTGCGCCGAAATAGAGCTCGTCTGTGGTTGGCTGATAGACGACCCCGAGCCTGGCCTCGCCGTCGATAGCGAGGCCGATCATGACGACGAACTCGCCGTTGTGCGCGATAAACTCCCGGGTGCCGTCGAGCGGATCGACGCACCAGAGCCTTGCGTGCGCGTGGCGCGTGTCGTCCAAGGGCGATTCCTCGGCCAGGATGGCATCGTTTGGAAAGGCGCGGGCGAGGCCCTCGGTTATCAGGCGATTGGCGTCGCGATCGGCCATGGTCACGGGATCGCCTGGGCCTTTGAGCTCGACCGCGACGCCACGCTCATAGTGCCGCAAGATGACTTCGCCCGCGGCCTTTGCCAGGTCCTTAGCGGTCTCGAGCTCTCGTTGTAGCAGGGGTTCTCTCGCTTTCGTCATCATGTTGTTGACCTTTGGTACGACCCTCGTCTATAGCACCGCGCGGGTCGGGGCGTAGCGCAGTTTGGTTAGCGCACTTGACTGGGGGTCAAGGGGCCGCTGGTTCAAATCCAGTCGCCCCGACCAAATTCATCGCAAAAAACGCGCTGGCCAGTTGGATTTGCCGGGTGGTATCTCCGGCATGCCGAGCAAGAACCCTTGGCCATATTTGGCGCCCGCGTCGCACGCCGCTTGCAGCTCCTCGCGGGTCTCGATGCCTTCCGCCACCACGGCGGCGCCCATGCGGGTGCACAAGCGCACGACCGACTCTAGCAACCTGTATTGACGGGCGTTCTTGCCCACGTCAGCGATGAGCTCACGGTCGATCTTCACCACGTGGGGCTCGAGGTCGGAAATGTACTTGAGGTTCGAGAAGCCGGCGCCGAGGTCGTCTACGGCGAGCAAGACGCCCTTGGAGCGAAGCTCGCCGAGTACTTGCTTGCAGAGAGCGAAGTGACTGAGCGGAACGCTCTCGGTGATCTCGAGGTAGAGCTGGTGCTCGTGCCAGAAGATCGGATCGTCGGGTTGTACGAGCCAGCCCTCGTCGAACTCATTCGGGTTGATGTTGACGAAGAGGGGATGCGTCGTGCAGCCATCCACGGCCATCATGCGCAAGAGCCGCCCGAGCTCGCCGGCGCGGCGCAAGCGCACCGCGGCCTCGAACAGGGCCACCGGGCCATCGAAGCGCGGCGAGAGGCTGCGACCCAACGCCTCGTAGGCGAAGATCTCGTGCGTGTTGAGATCGACGATGGGCTGGAAGACCACGCGCACCAGACGCTCGTTCATGAGCGCGGCGAACGCGGCGGCCTCATCGAGGTTCGGCATGTTAGAGACTGTAGCGTATATCGGCGCGGGGGACGCGGGCTTAGTGCAAAGTTTACATAATCTATATTATCAGACAAAAGCACGAGCGCCGCAGCGCAAGGCTACTTGTCTATGAGCTCCGCGAAGATCTGGCGCGGCTTTACGTGTTTGTAGCGCTCGCTCTTGTTCGCGAGATATGCCGCGCGATGAACGAACGCGACGCGCGCGCAAGGATCTGGCGGGCTCGGGTTTTGCTTGCGAAAGATCTTGGCCGCGCTTTGCAGCTCTTTTTTGGCATCGCGCGGATAACAGAAATAGATGTCGCTCATCAGCACCAGCCCGTCGTAAGGCACGATGCGTGCGTCGATGATGTCGCCAACCTCGAGGCCGGCCTGGTGCCGCCGCTCATGGATCGTGAGCTTTTGGCCCGCGAGCAAATCGCGAAGCTTGAGCTCCTGGTCCTTGGCGCCGCGAAACTCGAACAAAGAGAGGCTGGTCTGCGTGAGCCCGGCGTAGCGATTGCGATCGGTATCGGACAAGGCGGCCCCCTTTTGCAGGACGAAGAGCTCGACCGGCGTCAGCTCTGGCCGAAAAGAGAGCTTGCGATCGAGGATGTACCACTCGAGGAACGCCGCGATGCGCCGCTCGAAGCTCTGATCGGTCTCGAACATGTCCCCCGTGCGCTGGCGAAATTCTGCCTTGGCCTTCTGGAGCTCTAAAGCAAGCTCGCCCTCGGCCGAAAAGCGCGTCACCTCATCGTAGTATGGCTGGTACATGGCTATACGCCGCCGCTCCTCGTGTGCGTTATCCGTCCGGCGACCATGGTCGTCACCACGCGACCTCGCATCTGTTGCCCTAAAAACGGCGAATTGTTGCTCTTCGAGAGCACCTCCGCAAGGTCGAAGCACCAAGCCTCGTCGAGGTCGACGAGAGCGAGGTCCGCCCGGCCGCCCTCTCGCAGCGCCCCGGCGTCGATGCCGAGCGCGCGCGCCGGGCCGAGCGTCAAGCGCTCGATCACCTGCATCAAGGTCAGACGCTGCGCGCGCCAGAGCGCGAGCGCCAGGGGCAAGGCGGTCTGTAGGCCGATGATGCCGTTCGCGGCCTCGCCGAAGGTCGTGTCTTTCTCGATGACCGAGTGCGGCGCGTGATCGGTGGCGATGACCTCCAAGGTGCCGTCCATGAGCCCCTCGATGACGGCCTCGCGATCGGCCTCGCCGCGTAGCGGCGGCCGCATCTTGGCGCAGGTGTCATAGTCCGCGACCGCCTCGTCTAAGAGCGTGAAGTGATGCGGCGTTGCCTCGGCGGTGACGTTTACGCCCCGGTGCTTGGCCGCCCGGATGATCTCGACCGCGCCGCGCGTGGAGACGTGGCAGACATGAAGCCGCCCGCCCGTGTGCTCGGCCAACATGACATCGCGTATCACCGCGATGTCTTCGGCTACCCCCAAGATCCCGCGAAGCCCAAGGCGCGTCGAGACCGCCCCCTCGTGCATGTGACCATGCTCGGAGAGATCGGGGTCCTCGGCGTGCGACAGGATCGGTATCGAAAAATCCTGAGCATATTCAAGGGCGTGGCGCATTAACTTCGCGTTTTTGATGAAGTGCCCATCGTCGCTCAGCGCCACCGCCCCGGCGTGCACGAGCTCGCCGAAGGGCGCCAAAACCTCGCCCTTTTGCCCGACGGTGACCGCGCCTACGGGCAGGACACGTACGAGACCCACCTCGGCGCCGCGCCGCTCCACGTAGGCGACGACCTCGGAGTTGTCAGCCACGGGCCGAGTGTTGGCCATGGCTACGATGGTGGAAAAGCCCCCTGCCGCCGCCGCGCGTGAGCCGCTCTCGATGTCTTCTTTGTACTCTTCGCCGGGCTCGCGCAGGTGGACGTGCATGTCGATGAGCCCCGGCAAGACACAGAGCCCGCGCGCGTCGAGCTCGGCCGCATCCTCCACAGGCTCGAGCGTGCCAGGCGGCGCGATGCGGGCGATGATGCCGCCCTGCACGAGCACGTCGCGCGGGGCATCGAGCGCGGTCGCCGGATCTATGACGCGGCCGTTCTTGATGATGAAGCTACTCATGCGGCTCGCCTCCGAGCACCAGATAGAGCACCGCCATGCGCACCGCGACGCCGTTTTCGACCTGATCGAGAATACAGCTTCGCGGGCCGTCCATGACCTCGGGAGCAAGCTCGATGCCGCGGTTTACGGGCCCCGGGTGCATGACGATACCCTCGGGGTGCATCTTGGCCACGCGGGCGCTATTTATACCGTATTCACGGGCATACTCGCGAAGCTCGGGTAAAAGCCCGCTCGTCATCCGCTCGCGCTGCAAGCGCAAGGTCATGAGCACCCGGGTCCCTTCGATGGCCTCATCGAGGCTCGAGCACACGGTGCAGCCGTAAGTCTCGGCGAGCTTTAGGGGCAGCAAAGTCCTCGGACCGAAGACCCGCACCTTGGCGCCGAGGGTGCATAAACCGAGGAGATTTGAGCGCGCGACGCGCGAATGCAAGATGTCGCCGACGATGGTCACCTCGAGACCCTCGAACGAGTCGAAGTGTTCTTGCATGGTGAGCATGTCGAGCAGCGCCTGCGTCGGGTGCTCGTGCTGGCCGTCGCCGGCGTTGATCACGCGGGCCTTGATGTGCCTCGCGAGATATCCCGGGGCCCCGGACGAGGGGTGGCGAATTATGACCGCGTCGAGCTGCATGGCGTCGAGGGTCTCGGCGGTGTCGCGCAGGCTCTCGCCTTTTTGCACCGAGGAGTTTGAGGCCTGCATGCCGGAGACGTCGGCCGAGAGGCGCTTGGCGGCGAGCTCGAAGCTCAAGCGCGTGCGCGTCGAGGCCTCATAGAAGACGGTCATCACCGTGCGGCCGCGCAAGGATGGGACCTTCTTGATGGTGCGGCGCGAGATGTCCTTGAACGCCTTGGCGGTCGCGAGGATGGCGTGGATCTGCGCGGCGCCAAGATCCCGGATACCGAGCAGGTGTTGGCCTCTCATGGCTCTGCCCCTCGCGCCGCGAGCACGCTCTCGACCAGGGCGACATCACTTAGCGCGGGCGTCTTTGCGAGGCGCACGGTGACGTGCTCGGCGACGCCGGCGCTCACCGTGATCCCTACCGCGTCGGCCGCGATGGGCAGCTCGCGCAAGCCCCGGTCGATGAGCACGGCCAGGCGCACGGCCTTCGGCCGGCCGTAGTCGAGGATGGCGTCGAGCGCCGCGCGCACGGTGCGGCCCGTGTAGAGCACGTCATCGACGAGCACCACGGTGTGCTCGCGCAGCGCGAAGTCGATGTGGCTCGTGCCTACCACCGGCCAGTCGTGCGGACCGAAGCCGTCGTCACGGTAGAGCGTGATGTCGATGGACCCGACCGGGACGCGCACCCCCGTCTGCTGCTCGAGCTTCTGTGCGAGGCGCATGGCCAAGGGCTCGCCGCCGCGTCTTATACCAATGGCCGCAAAGGGCGCGTCGCTCGCGCGCGCGAGCAGGCGCTTGGCCATGGCCGTTATCGCGTCTTCGACGCCGCGCTCGTCGAGGAGGACCTTGGTAGGCATCATTCGATCCAGGTGCCGATGCGCTTGTAGTTGAGGCCGTCTTTGCCCCACGACCACCAGACGAACATCGAGCGGCCGAGGATGTTCGAGATGGCCACCGGCCCCCATGACCGGCTGTCGAACGAGCGGTCGCGGTTGTCGCCCATGACGAAGACGTGCTCGGGCGGGACCACGAAGGGGCCGTAGTCCGCGGCGGTGCTCGGCACGGCCGCGTCGTGCAAGACGGTGTAGCTTTTGCCATCGGTCTCTTCGCAAAAGGCGTCGGCGACCAGGTTGTGCCATGGGCCGTTCACCCCGTCGCGCTCCGTCTCGACCACCCTGCCCTTCGGCGCGCGCGCGAACGGCATGCCGTTGATGAAGGGGACGCCGCCGCGCACCATGATCTCGTCGCCCGGCAACCCGATGATCCGCTTGATGTAATCCTCGTAGGGCTCGATCGGGGCCTTGAAGACGACGACGTCGCCGCGCTTTGGCGGGGAGAAGCTCACGAGGCGGATGGAGGTGAACGGGATGCGGATACCGTAGATGTACTTG
>CAYXQW010000100.1:0-8807 GCA_964466695.1 uncultured Bdellovibrionales bacterium | reverse complement strand
CGGGGTTCGCCGGGTTCTTGAATTGCTGCGGCATAAAGTGCCTCTTAGGGTCCGCGGCGACGATCTCCTCGGCCTTGGCTACGGCGCCCTTCATGCCCTTTGCCCCCTCGGTCAGCACGAGCTTGGCCCCGAAGGCCGCGAGCATCTTGCGTCGCTCGATCGACATGGTCTCGGGCATGGTGAGGATCAAGGGATAGCCGCGGGCGGCACAGACGAAGGCGAGCGCGATGCCGGTGTTGCCGCTCGTCGGCTCGACCACGGTGACGTCTTTCGAGCCGGGCTGCAAGATGCCATCTCTCTCGGCCGCCCAGATCATGGCGGCCCCGACCCGACACTTGACGGAGTAGCCAGGGTTTCTGCCCTCGATCTTTACGAGCACCGTCCCCGGCAAGCCCCGCGTGATCTTGTTGAGCCTTATGAGCGGCGTGCGCCCGATGCTCTGGCTGTTGTCCTCGAAGATGCCTGCCATGAGATGCTCCTTCACCTAGAAGAAGATGCCTAGCAGACAGTATGTCCATATGTCAATTGAAATACTTAACTATGCCTCACAGCGGCTTGATCGGCTCGCAGATGTCGACTTTGAACTTCTTCTCGGGGTGCGTCTCGTGATCGTTGAGATAGACCTCGTAGCACATGCGGTCGTCGGGCTGATAACCGGAGCTTGGCAGCCATTCGCCGAGCAGGGCGTCCCAGGCTTGCTTGAACTCGCTCCCATCGATCTCGAAGTGGCCCACGGCAAAGACGCCTCCCGGCACGTCCATCTCGCCGACATCATTGCCCACGACGGTACCCGGCGGCACGCTCACGCAGGCGCTCGATTGTAGCTTGGACGCCTCGGTGACCTCCGGGTTGTCGTGGTAGATCGCGAGCACGCGCGCCCCGCTCGCGCTGAGCAAGCCGCGCGGCCCCGCCCAGGTCATCAGGCGCGCGAACGCCCGGTCGATCTCGTTGTACGGCCCCACGTGGCGAATGTAGGCCACGTGCAGCGGATCGAGGGTCTTCACTTCAACGGTATACTTGAGCTTACGCATCGCAGGTCTCCTTGGTGATGAGTTGTAGATGTCATCATACGGAGCTTCTCCTCGCGGCGCTTCGCACGGTTTGCGAAGCGCTTGACCCTGGTTGCTATTCGCTTTGCAGATCTTGCCGTGCCGCGACCCGCCGCGCTGCCGCCAGGTCGTGGCGCTCATGCCGAAGCGCTCCTTGAACGCGCGCGCGAACACGCTCGGCGAAGAGAACCCGCCGTCGAGCGCGACGTTGGTGACCGGCACCTCGAGGTCTGCGAGGAGCTTCGCGGCCGCCCGCTCGAGCCGCACGCGCCGGATGAAGTCGGTCAACGTCTCGCCCATGATCGACGAGAAGACGCGGTGAAAGTGGAAGCGCGAGAACCTCGCGATGTCGGCCAGCTCCTCGTAGCAAAGCTCTTGGTCGAAGTGCGCCCACACATAGTCCACGACGCGGTTGATACGCGCGATGTACTCCCGACGTTGGGCTGAGGGGCGCGCGGTCATGGTCGCGTCAATGAGCTTCGGCGCGCCTCGCCAGGACCCGGACGAAGCCCGCGGCCAAAGCGTAGAGAGCCACGCCGAGCCATCCTCCCCCGCGCCAGAGGAAGAGCTCGGCCGAGCCCTGCCAGTAGGCGTCGTAGTCGCCCAAAAAGAGCAACCGCTTGCCGCAGAACACAACGACGACCAAGAACACGAGCACGCCTATGGCCGGGGCCGCGAACACGAGCCACGCGCGCTCACGCTTTACACCGAGCCTCGTCATGGCGAAGGCGCCGATGGCGGCGGCCACGTTGAGCATGGCAACGACCAGAGACAAGAGCCCGAACCAGTTGCCGAGGCGAGGGAAGACCTGGGGATCATAGGCGTAGAGCAGCGACCACTCGGGGTAGAAGCGAAACAAGAAGGTAGTCGCGGGCACCCACACGATGGCCAAAAAAGCCACGAGCACGAGCAAAGGCCAGCCCAGAAACTCTCGCCGCAAGGCCGCGGAGCGCCGCAGCACCCAGGCCACCGCGCCGCCCAAGACTAAAGCCGAGGCTAAGTTAATTATCGCCGGCATGGGTTAGCAACCATTCTTGGACACGACCCGGGCAAGACGTTACTATTTCTCGCGTGTCGTCCATAAACTTTCACACCAAGGAAATCTCGGTCAAGATTGTCTACTACGGGCCGGGCCTCTGTGGGAAGACAACCTCGCTGCAGACTATCTACGCCTCGCTCCCCACAGACAAGCGCCCGCAGCTCGTCTCTCTGGCGACCGAGGTCGATCGCACCATCTTCTTCGATTTCTTGCCGGTGACCGCTTATCGTATCCGCGAGTTCCTCGTGCGCTTGCAGCTCTACACCGTGCCCGGGCAGGTGTTCTACAACGCCACGCGCAAGCTCGTGCTCAACGGCGTGGACGGCCTCGTCTTCGTGCTCGATTCGCAGCGCTCGATGAAGGACTCCAACCTCGAGAGCCTCCAGAACCTCGACGACAACCTGGCGGAGCTCGGCCTCGAGATCGCGCGCGTGCCCATGGTGATGCAGTACAACAAGCGCGATCTCTTGGATGTCATGTCCAAAGAAGAGATGGAGCGCACCTACAATGCCTTCGGGGTCCCCGCCTTCGCCACCATCGCCACGCGCGGCGACGGCTTGTTCGACGCCCTGAAGACCATAAGCCAGCTCGTGGTCAACGATCTCATGCGCAAGGGCTTGGGCCGCAAGCTCGTCCAGCCTACGCCCGAGCCTGTTCCACCGCCGCCGTCGGCGCCTGTGCCCGCCGGCGGGCTTTGGCCTGACGGAGAGGTCGCGAAGCTCGGCGAGCGCATCGAGGTAGCGTTACGCGCCGGGCGCTGGCCGGAGGTGGTCTATGGCGTCGAGCAGCTCTTACAGCTCCAGGCGCAGCTCTGGGCGGCCGCCGAGGGGGTCACGGCGCAAGAGCCGCTCGCGCAGTTCCTCCTCATGCGTGGGGTCGCCCCAGCGCGCTACCGCGCCTTGTGGGAGGCAGGTCGCGCCATCCGCGAGAGCCAAAGCATCGGTCGCCAGGAGGCGATGAACGCCCTCGTGCTCGCGCTCGAGACGATCTGGTAATCGGCAAGCTCAGTGGTAAAACGAGTTTTTTTTACCCGCCAGTAACGCTAACACCTTGAAATTATTGCCGTCGCCTCATTGACAGACGGCGTCAAGTCGGACATTTTTGCCCATTGCTGCGAAGATGTTTACGCGGCAAGAGATCGCTTTCGCGTAGCCGAGTACGCAACCCAAGGTGATCATGAGGACAGAAGACCACGCGCTTTGCGCTCTTATGTGTCCGAGATCGTTGCACATGCCGAAAGCGTGGCCTCTGTGCCAAATCTTGGCATCAAAAGTGCATAAACAGCCGTGTTCGGCCTCTTTGGCCGCCAACAGCGGAGAGAATGAATGCAAGCGACCTTGACGACAGCAGAGCCGAGTCGCCCTCTTCGCGTGCCCTTCGAGGGCTTGACCTCGATCGAGAGCGAGCCTCGAAGCACGAGCGTCGCGCTGATCCTCAATCGCAACGCCCGCAAGGTAAACGACAAGGTCGCGCAGAAGCTCGCGCAGATCGTCGGCGATGACAACCTGTTCTATTCGCGCACCATCGAGGACGCCGAGACCTACAGCCGTGAGATCGTAAGGCGAGGTTACGGCACGGTGGTCTGCGGCGGCGGCGACGGCACCCTCACGCGCACCGTGAACCTCGTCCGCCGCTATGTCGCCGAGGCCAACGAGTGCCGCCTCGACCGCCTGCGCCGCTTCGGCGAGTGGCAGAAGCTGCTCAAGGCGCCGCGCTTCGCGTTCTTGCGGCTCGGTACGGGCAACGCCCTCTCCACGCTCGTCGGCGCCGGCGACCCCGCAAGCGACCTCCTCCATATAATGACCACGAGGACCCTCGCGAGGCGTACGGTGCCCATGGTCAACGTGGGTGACGAGCACTGCTTCTTCGCGGGCGTGGGCTACGACTCGCTCGTGCTCGAGCACTACAACTGGCTGCGAGAGCGCACCCAAAACCCGCTCGCCCGCCCTTTCATGCACTCTCTGGGTGGCTATTTCGCGGCCATCGCCGGCCGCACCTTGCCGAGCCTGCTCTGTGGCAAAAGCCGCCTTACGGCGCGCGTCAAGACGCGCGCGCCGGCCTACTACGTAAACCCGCGGCGGGGCGACGCCCTCGAGGAGATGGCCGCGGGCACGGTGCTCTACGAGGGCCCGGCCGCCATGATCGGCGTCGGCACCACACCCTATTATGGCTACGGGCTTCGCGTCTATCCGTTCGCCGGCCTCGTGCCCGACATGATGCAGCTCCGCATCGCCAACATGGGCGCCTTGCGCACCTTGGCGAACCTCTCCGGCCTCTGGCGCGGCAGCTACCGCGCGCCCGAGCTCTTGCGTGACTTCATGGTGTCGGACGTCGAGGTCGAGCTCGACCGACCCTTCGCCTTCCAGCACTCGGGCGACGCCCAGGGGTTGCGGCAAAACATGCGCTGGACTATCGCCGCCGACCAGGTGGAGCTCATAGAGCTCTATCCGCGCGGCCTCCTCTCCTGATCCCTCCATTACAAACCGCCTCTTTTCTGCTAGTCGAGCCACATGAAGTCACGAAACACCCGCCTCGGCGTCGATCTCGGCGCCATGTACGTCAAAGCCGTGCGCCTAGACGACGACAACGCGATCGTCGCGAGCTTCTACGAACGCCACTTGGGCGAGCTCGAGAGCGCCTTTGACCGAGCCCTCGCGGCCTTGCGCTTCATCCCTGGAGACAGCATCGGCGTGACCGGCGCGGCAGACAGCGCAAAGCGGCTCTCGCAAAAGCTCGGCTTGACCGAGGTCGATCTCGTGCGGGCGCGCATCGACGGCGTACGCGCGGTGATGCCCGACGTCGTCGAGGTGCTCGACATCGGCGGCAGCTCCTCGGCCCTCATACAGCTCGACGCCGCGGGTAAGTTTTGCGGCGTGAGCGAGAACTCGCTCTGCGCCGCGGGCACCGGGTCCTTCCTCGACGAGCAAGCCGCGCGCCTCGGGATCTCCCTGGGCGACGCGGCCGCCTTCGAGCAGATCACCGACCCGCCCTCGATCGCCGCGCGCTGCAGCGTGTTCGCAAAGAGCGACCTCATCCACCGCCAGCAAGAGGGTTACTCGAAGGCGGCCATGTGGTCGGGCCTCTGCCGCGGCATGACGCGGACCTTGCTCGGCACCTTGCTCTCCGGCCGCCCGCTCATGGGCAAGACGGCGGTCATCGGCGGCGTGGCGCAGAACGCCGCGGTGATCTACTGGCTCCGCGCGAGCGCGGGCGAGCTCATCGCGGTGCCGGACGCCCCGCACCTCGCCGCCGCGCGCGGCGCGGCGCTCAGTGGCGCCATCGTCGCCGAGGAGCTGCCCTCGGCCGCGGTCGCGCGCGAGCGCGAGCAACGCAAGGCTACGCACGATTGGCCCTTGAGCATGGAGAAGTCCGTCTATCCGTCCTTCGCCTGCGCCGCGGAGCTCAAAGACGAGCACGGCAGCGAGCTCCGCGTCCTCGTCCCCCCGCCCCCGCGGACCATCCCCGTCTACCTCGGCATCGACATCGGCTCGACCAGCACCAAGGCCGTCCTCATCGACGACGAAGAGCAGGTGCTCGTAGACATCTATCGCCGCACCGCCGGCGACCCCATCCGCGCCACCAAGCTCTTGCTGCGCGCGCTCGGCGCCTTGAGCGCGCGCTACGACTGCGCCTTCGACATCCGTGGCGTGGGCACCACCGGCAGCGGCCGCGCCCTCGTCGGCAAGGTGATCGGCGCCGACGCCATCGTCAACGAGATCTCGGCGCACGTCGCGGGCGCGGTGAAGGTCGACCCCTCGGTAGACACCATCTTCGAGATCGGCGGCCAGGACGCCAAGTACATGCACGTGGTCGACGGCCACATCCGCGACGCCAACATGAACTACGTCTGCGCCGCGGGCACGGGCTCCTTCATCGAAGAGCAGGCGAGCAAGCTCGGCATCCCCGTCTCGGAGGTAGGCGCGGCCGTCTTGGGCCTCGTGCCGCCGCGCTCCTCCGACCGCTGCACGGTGTTCATGGAGCAGGACATAACGGCGCTCTTGCAGTCCGGGAACTCGCGCGAGCTCGCGCTCGCGAGCGTGATGGTGGCCGTGGTCAAGAACTACCTCAACAAGGTCGTCGGCAACCGCCACAGGAGCCGCGCCAAGATCTTCTTCCAGGGCGCCACGGCGCGTAACCCCGGCCTGGTCGCGGCCTTCGAGCGCCTGCTCGACGTGCAGATGGTGGTCTCGCCATACTGCCACGTCATGGGCAGCTACGGCGTCGCGCTCATCACGCGCGCGCGCCTGCGCGAGCAGGGCAAGACCCGATCGTCCTTCTATGGGCTCGGCTTCGCCGACTCCGAGGTCGCCCTGCGCAAGGAGACCTGCACGCTCTGCCAGAACGACTGCACCATCACCTACGCCGACATCGAGGGGGTGAGCCCCTCGCCGTCCTTCGGCTACATGTGCGGCCGCGAACCGAGCGATACGCGCATGCGCGTCTTCGCCGAGGGCCGCTACCTGCGCGAGCGTGACAAGCTCTGGCGCACCACGGGTGGCAAGGAGGTCACCGATCCCTCGTCCAAGGTCGTAGGCCTCCCGCGCGCGCTGGTGAACTACACCTTCGCGCCTTTGTGGCGGCGCTTCTTCTCCGAGCTCGGGCTTCGCACCAAGCTCTCGCCTATGACCACGCCCAAGATCGCCGAGCTCGGCGGCCGCCTCGCGGGCGCCGAGTTTTGCTTCCCGGCCAAGGTGGCCATCGGGCACGCGGCGTGGCTCGCAAAGGAGGGCGAGGTCGACTTCATCTTCATCCCCCAGCTCGGCAACGAGCGCGCGGCGGTAGAGGTCAACGCGGCCACCTACTGCCCGTACGTGCAG
Source organism: uncultured Bdellovibrionales bacterium (assembly GCA_964466695.1). GTDB lineage: Bacteria > Myxococcota > XYA12-FULL-58-9 > XYA12-FULL-58-9 > JAFGEK01 > CAYXQW01. The sequence goes on along the minus strand of CAYXQW010000100.1, from coordinate 1,902 downwards.
GCCTGGCCGGCCTACGTACGCACGGCCTTCGCGCTCAACGGCATCGACCAAGGGCTCGTGCTCGCGCCGCTCATCGACAAGCGCCTGCCCGAGGACAAGATCATAGACCACCTCGCGGCGGCGCTCGCAAGTCCCCTCGGACGCACGCGCGCCGATATCGCGCGCGCCTTTCGCGAGGCCAACGCGGCGCACGCGGCTTACATGGAGCGCTGCTACGCGGTCGGGGACGCGGCCTTGCGCGAGGCGAAAGCTCGCGGCGAGCGGCTGCTCGTGCTCATCGGCCGGCCCTACAACACCTTCGACATGGGCATCAACCTCGACCTGCCGCAGAAGATCGCCGAGCGCGGGCTCACCGTGTTGCCGATGGACTTCATCCGCCCCGACCTCTCGCTGCTCGGCGAGCGCTACCGCAACGTCTACTGGGCCTATGGGCAGAAGATCCTCGCGGTGTTGTCGCAGGTGGCGAAGAGCGACGACCTCGACGCCATCTACTTCACCAACTTCTCCTGCGGGCCGGACAGCTTCTTGTTGTCCTACGCCGAGGAGATCATGGGCGAGCGGCCGTTCCTCGCGCTCGAGCTCGACGAGCACGGCGGCGACGCCGGATATCTCACGCGCATCGAGGCCTTCCTCGACGTGGTGAGCAAGCCGCGCGCGCGGCAAAAGCACCGAGCCCCGCCGCGCGCGCCGAGCCTCGACTTTACGCAGCGCACGCTCTTCATCCCGCCCATGCACGAGCTCGGCGCCGACCTGTTCGCGGCGGCGTTTCGCCGGCACGGCTACCGCGCCGAGGCCTTGCCTCCGGAGGACGCGGCGAGCTTCGAGCTCGGCCGGAGCCTCACGCGCGGCAGCGAGTGCTTACCGACCGCGCTCACCATCGGCGCCTTCATCACCACCATGCGCGCGCGCGGTCTTACGCGAGACCTCGCGCTGCTCATGCCCACCGCCTGCGGTCCTTGTCGCTTCGGACAATACTGCCAGCTCCATCGTCAGATCCTAGACCGCGAGGGCTTCGCGGACGTGGCCATCCTCTCGCCCTCTAGCCTCAACGCCTACCAGGGCGTAGACGATGCCCTGCGCCGAGATCTCTTCAAGGCCATCGTGGCGAGCGACATCCTGCTCAAGGCGCGCTGCAAGGTGCGCCCCTACGAGAAGATCCGCGGCGAGACCGACCGTGTCTTTGGCGCCGCGCGCGATGAGCTTAGCGAGGCCATCACCTCCGGGAGGGATCTTCGCGCGCCCATCGCGAAGGCGGTCGCAAGCCTCGCGCGCGTCGAGCGTCACGGCGCGCCAAAGCCCAAGGTCGGCATCGTCGGTGAGATCTACGTGCGCAACAACGTCTTTGCGAACGAGGACTTGATCTCCTCGATCGAGGCGCAGGGCGGCGAGGCCTGGCCGACGCCCATGGCCGAGTGGATCATGTTCCTCGCCTCACCGCGAAACTTCATGCAGTACCTCGAGCGCAAGGTGAGCTTAACGGCGCTCAAGTCGTACGTGACCTACAGGTGGCAGCGGCACTGGGAGCACGCGCTCTACCGAGCGGCGAGCCCCTTCCTAGACGACCGCCGCGAGCCCGACATCGACCGCGTGCTCGATCACGCCTCGGCGTACATGGAGCGCAACATCGGCGGCGAGGCCATGTCGATCATCGGACGCGCCGTCGAGTTCGCCAAAGACGGGGCGGCGCTCGTGGTCAACTGCGCGCCGTTCGGCTGCATGCCCGGCATCATCACCACGGCCTTGTTCCGCGACGTCTCTGCGAGGTTCGGCGTCCCCGTGGTCAACATGTTCTACGACGGTCAGGGCAACCAGAACCGCCGCCTCGGGGTGTTCTTGCGTAACGCGGCGAGCGCTGCCCCAGCCTCCCGCGGGCACACGACGCCCGCGGAGAATGCGCGCAAG
>CAYXQW010000099.1:7568-8855 GCA_964466695.1 uncultured Bdellovibrionales bacterium | reverse complement strand
CGCCGCGCTCGAAGGGGAAGGGCGGCTTCTGGCGGGGCTCGCCGCGGGCGCCCTCGATCGAGGCCATGAGGGCGGTCTCTTCGCCGCAGACGAAGGCCCCGGCGCCGATGCGGATCTCGAGGTCGAAGTCGTGCGCCGACCCGAGGATGTTCTTGCCGAGCAGGCCGGCGGCGCGGGCTTGCTCGATGGCCACGCCGAGCCGCTCGACGGCGAACGGATACTCGGCCCGCACGTAGACGAAGCCGCGCGTCGCGCCGATGGCGTACCCCGCGATGATCATGCCCTCGATGACGGCGTGCGGGTCGCCCTCCAACAAGGATCGATCCATGAAGGCGCCCGGGTCGCCCTCGTCGGCGTTGCAGACGATGTACTTGACGTCGGCCTTGGCTTTCTTGCCGGCCTCCCACTTGAGGCCGGTGGGGAAGCCGCCGCCGCCGCGGCCGCGGAGCCCCGACTTCTTGATCTCCTCGATGACCTGCTCGCGGCTCATCTCGCCGAGCGCCTTGGCGAGACCCTGATAGCCGTCGGTGCCGATGTAGGCCTGCAAGAAGGCGGAGCTGGCGCGCGAAGAACGGGATGTCGGCGATTTTCGGGATGTGCGCGCCGGTCTCCTCGTCGACGTAGCAGAGCGCCTCGACGATCTCGTTCTTTATGAGGTGGCGCTTGACGATGACGCGCGCGTCCTCCGGCCGCACCTTCACGTAGAGGACGCCGCCCGGCTCGACCACCAGCGTGGGGCCGAGGTGACAGGTGCCGAGGCAGCCGGTCTCGTGGACGACGGTCTCGTGATCGAGCCCCGCGTCCGTGAGAGCCGCAAGAAGCGCGTCTCGTACCTTGTGGCAATCGGACGATACACACCCGGCTCCGGCACAGACGAGCAGCTCGAAGCGGTGGGACTTCTTGGCTTCGAGCCAGGCAGCGCGCAGGTCGTCGAGCACGGCCTTGCTCGAGATCCTCGTACACTCCGTCGACATGAGATGCGTCCTTTCTTTTTAGCGAGCGTCGGCGGGCGAGCTCAGACACACGTTGCGAGGATGCGATTGAGCTTGTCGGGGCTCACCTGCCTCAAGACCTTGTCGTTGAGGGTGACGGCGGGGGCCAGGCCGCACGCGCCGATGCAGCGCATGACCTCGAGCGTGAAGCGCGCGTCGGCGGTGGTCTCGCCGACCTCGATGCCGAGCATCTGCGAGAGGCGCTTGCAGATCTCGAGCCCGCCGCGCACGTAGCAGGCCGTGCCGAGGCAGACGCGGATGGTGTACTCGCCGCGCGGCTTGCTCGAGAAGAACG
>CAYXQW010000099.1:6842-7558 GCA_964466695.1 uncultured Bdellovibrionales bacterium | reverse complement strand
CGTCGGCGCGGCCGGCGAGCCGCTTCGCGCTGTCGTAGACCTCGGAGAGCGGGATGTCGAGCTTCTCGGCGATGAAGCGTTGCACATCGATCGGCAGGTAGCCGTAGATGCCTTGCGCGAGGTGCAGGATCTGGATGAGGCTCCCGGGGCGGGAGCGATACTCTTCTATGACGCGGGCGATCTTTTCTTGCTTGGCTTCGTGCGACTCCGCGCTGCAACTACATTGAGAGACCTGCGTATCCACGCGACCTCCTTGGGGCGACGAGGTGAGACGTCTAGTTTGCGACGATGTCATGCGGCACAATGATTCAAGTTAAATCGTCAAGTGCCTCTTACGTCAATGAAATCGATCGGCGCGCCCAAAATACCGCCAAGCACCTCTGTCGCTTTCGCCGAGCCAAGAAGCGAGCGCATATCATTGACGTGATACTAAATATTCAGTAATATAACATCACAATGTCATTAGAGCATGTTTTGTACGACTTGAACCCCTGGTGGCGCGATGCTTCACGGCGCCAAGAGCGTGATGCTTATCCGTTTCGTCGCCCGTTGCAGGGAAAAGTTCTCGCGCAACTCCGTTCGACAGACAGGCGCGCGGTGGTCGTGCTGGGGCCGCGTCAGGTAGGAAAGACCGTCGTTTTGTGGCAGTGCATCAACGATCTGCTCGATCACGAGCGCTTGCCGCCGGGTAACGTCACCTACGTCGATTTTTCCGA
>CAYXQW010000099.1:3216-6778 GCA_964466695.1 uncultured Bdellovibrionales bacterium | reverse complement strand
GCTCCCCCCGAGACGTGGTTGCCTTCACTCCCGACGGTTGTAACGCTTTGATCCCTCGTTGTTTTCTGTTTGACGAGATCGGTCGGGCAGAGGGCTGGTTCGATTGGCTCAAGCACGCGATCGACAAACGAGTCGGACGTTTCGTGGTGACCGACTCATCGGCCACGCTGCTGCGCGGGGGCGCGCGCGAATCTGGGCTGGGCCGGTGGGATGAGCTTTTGCTCGAAGGCCTCACGTTCCACGAGTATGTTTCCCTGCTCGCGGTCCCCGGCGAGGCGCTCGAGGCTGCGTTGCAGCGGCTCCCAGATCCGTGGGGTCGCTATCTGGCGCGCGGCGGCTTTCCCGAGCATGCCTTGAGCGAAGACGTGCAGAAGGTGCGGCAGCGCTTGCGCTCGGACATCGTCGACAAGGCCCTCGGGCGTGATCTCATGTCCTTCGGTTTCGATCTCCCGAGGCTCGTGGACCTCTTTGTCTACCTGGCGGAGAACTGCGGCACCATCGTCGACCCGGTCAAGCTCGCTCGCAGCCTCGATAGCTCCACGGGGCGGCCCGATCGCCGCTCCATGGAGAAATATCTCGATGTGCTGAAAGAGACACGTCTCGTGTGTCTCGTGAGCCTCTTTGGCCACAAGGCATCCAAGCGCCTGTCGGGTAAGCAGCGGCCCAAGGCCTACATGGTCGATCATGGACTCGTGAGCGCCTTCTCGTCGTTGCCATCGCCCACCGACGACCCGAGCACGCGCGCGAAGATCTTCGAGACCGTGGTCTATCGCCACCTGCGGCAGGTCGCAGAGCGCGACGCGGATATCACTTACTTCCGCAGCGACAAGGGGGACATCGAGGCGGACTTTGTCGTGAGCACGCGCCAGGGCCTCGTCACCGTGGAGGTCACGGCGTCGGCCGAGCCGCCCCTCGAAAAAATCGAGCGTGTCGCGCAGGCGCAACGACAGACGCGATCCGCACGGGCCTTGCTCGTCCACGGCGGTTTCGAGACCCGCGAAAAGGACGGCGTTACTTTGGTGCCGGCGAGCCGTTTCGCTCTTGATCCCGAGCGATGGTTGGAGGCGGCGCCATGAGTCGGCTGCCCCTGGGTCAACGCGAGTCGTCGACGCTCGAATTCAAGGCGCAAGACGCCCTCGATCGTCCCGAGCGCATCGCGCGCGAGGTCGTCGGCATGCTCAACGCCGGTGGTGGCGAGGTCTGGATCGGGATCGCGGAGAGAGACGGGGTCGCGGTCGAGATCGAGCCGATCGCGGACGCCCAAAGGCGCGCCGATTCGCTGCGGGATTTTCTGGTTGACACGATCGAGCCGTCCCCTGTCGGCGACGAGGTGCGGGTGAGCGTCATGGGGGAGGTGCTCTGCGTGGCGGTGAAGCCCGGCGCGCGCAAACCCTACGCGGAGCTTCGACTCAAAGAAGGCAAATGGCGGCTCTACACGATGCGCGTCGCCGATCGCTTGCGACCCATGACCCGTGACGAGCTCTCAGAGCACTTCTCGTTCCAGGCGGCCCGCGAGCGCGACACCCTGGAGGCTTCGCGAAGGCGTATGGCCCAAGCCCGAGACGAGGCGCTTTCGCAGGGTGGCGGGTTGTCCATATTCGTGAGCCCCCTCGGCGATCACAAGGTGGATTTGCAGCATCACGAGGACGAAATCACGTCGTGGCTACGCGATCCGACGCTCACGGGCAATCGGCGATCTGGGTGGACCTTCGCGCTGGAGGGGTTGTTGGACGTCGTGGACCTCGAGCTTCATGGCGATGCGTACGAGGCGGGAAATCCGTATCGCAGGACGCGCTTCGAAGGCTCGGGAACGATTGTCTTTCACACACCCATCGAGACGCTTTATTGGGAGCACCCGCGGGGCATCCCCGAGCGCACCCTCTACCCTGTGGCTCTGCTCGAATATCCCACGTCGGTCGTGCGCCTCGCGAAGCACGCCTACGAGACGTTCTTCTCCTTCGCCGACGATGTCCCCATCCTTGTGGACATGGTGCTCGCGGGCGCGCGTGGCTGGAAGCTCCACCACGGCTCGCTGGATCGCATCACCTACGGCAGAATGAACGATGAGCATGAGCTCGAGAGCGATGTCGTCGCGGTCGAGCCTTTGGAGATGCCCTGGAGAGACTTTTGTCGCGAGCCCGACCGGGCCGCTTTTCGTCTTCTTCGTAAGGTCTATGCCGCGTGCGGTTTTCGTGAGCAGCAGATGCCGCCATGGTTTTTGGGCGACCCGTTGCGCCTGCAGCTTCCCTACGCGGGCTGATCTTTCGTCGCCATCAATGGTTGCAGCGGCCCGCTCCGCTCGAGCTTTGAGAATGACAAGGTCGATCAAGCGGTGTTACCCTCGATCCACATCCACCCAAGAGGTGTCCGTCATGCCATACCTTGGAAGGAAGCTGTTGCCCCTGTCTGCAGGCTATCTCCTCGTGATGTGCCTTGGATGCTCAGGTTCTCGTGGGCCACGAGGTGAACAAGGATCGCAAGGCGAGCAAGGCCGCTGCCTGCCATGCAGTTTGCGAGCGTGGAGGTCGCATCGGGCGTGACGTTCACGGTGCCGAGCGGGCTCGTCTTCCGATGTACGGGCTCGTTCACCGTGGAGGGGACTATTACCGTTGTGCCTTTTGCCGCGTACGGGGAGGCGCGACGCCTCGTGAGCTATCAAGCGACGTTGCCTCAGGAGCCGGGACTAGGCGCTGACGGTCGGCCCGCGCACAGCGGCGAGCTCAACTCCATTGTTGCAGAGACCACCTACGGCGGCGGCGGTGGCGGCGGCGGCGCGATCGTGCTGGCTTCCATGTCGTCCGTGAGCGTCTCCGGGAGCCTCTCCGTCGTAGGAGGCAATGGAGCCAACGGTGGGAATGACCCCGACGAGGATGTCTCGTTTGGTGCGGGTGGTGCTGGAGCCGGCGGCATCATTCATCTTTTGAGCCCGACGATCGACGAGACCGATGCGCACTTGGCTTACGCCAAGGGCGCCTGCGGTGGGCTCTGGGACACCACGGCAGCCTACGCGAGCCGCGTGGGAGGAGGAGGTGGTGGTGGTGGCCTAAGTGGCACAGGATCCCCGGGCGGACACATCAAGACAGGTGCCAATGCGGAGATCTCCTCTTTTGGCACCTCTTACTGCTACGCGGAGACGGGCGTGCGTAACCTTCACGTGTGCGATCCGACCTCTCTATTCTGAGCACGGCGCGAGCCCATATCCCCAAGCAGTACAGTCTCTCGTTATGGTGCCAAGCGACGAGCGGAGTCGCAAAAGCGCGACGCTCTGCAGCCAAAGTCGGCGAAAAGTGTCGTGGGGGTCGATGGCGCGCTTCTTGCTTTAAATAAAGCCCATGAAGGAGCGCAGCTAATGAGAGCGGCGTTGACTGTCTGGGCGGGGCGCATCTCGCCGGTGTTCGACGTGAGCCGGGAGGCCCTCGTCCTCACCATCGAGGACGGGGTCATCACTTCGCGCGCCCGAGCCGACATCGCGACGCCCATATCCTCGCAAAAGCCCGCGCGGCTTTTGGAGCTTGGGATCGAGACGCTCGTCCTCGAGCAGCTTCATGTAGTCCCCGAGGAC
>CAYXQW010000099.1:0-3206 GCA_964466695.1 uncultured Bdellovibrionales bacterium | reverse complement strand
TCTCGAGGATGGGGATCGAGGTCATAGGCTTTATCGCGGGGGAGATCGACGCGGTCATAGAGGTGCTCCTCGCCGGCACGCTGCCGACGCGGGAGCTCGTGATGCCTGGGTGTTGTGGCAGGCGAGGTCGCTTCCGAAGACGGCGCGGGCGCGGCGGTAATCATGGTTGTGGGCGCAAGGGGCGCCCTACATAAAGGAGCACGAATGAAAGTCGCGATAACCTCCACGGGCACGACCCTCGACGCCGAGGTCGATCCTCGCTTCGGTCGCTGCTCGACCTTCTTGATCGTCGAGACCGACGACATGACCTTCGAGGTGGTAGACAACGCCGGCGCCGCGCGCGGGGGGGGCGCGGGGATCTTGGCGGCCCAGACGTTGGCGCACAGAGGCGTGAAGACCGTCCTTACGGGCAATTGCGGTCCCAACGCGCACCAGACGCTCGGCGCGGCCGGCATCGACGTGATCGTCGGGTGCACAGGGAAGAGCTCCCATGTGGTCGCGCGCTTCGTGGCGGGTGAGCTCTCGCCTTCGGCGTCACCCAACGTCGAAAGCCACGCTGGCATGGGCGGCGGCGGCAGATGATAGGAGCGCTCCGCATCGCCGTCGCGAGCGGCAAGGGCGGGACAGGCAAGACGACGATCGCCACCAACTTGGCGACCGTGCTGGCCGCGACCTACGCGCGCGCGACGTACGTCGATTGCGACGTCGAGGAGCCCAACGGCCACCTCTTCCTCGCGCCGACCATAAAGGAGACACGCGAGGTCTCGGTGTTGGTCCCGAAGGTCGACGAGGCTCGTTGCACCTTCTGCGGCGCGTGCGGTGAGGCTTGTCGTTATGCGGCCATCTCGGTGTTGCCGCAAAAGGTGATGACCTTCCCCAAGCTCTGCCATGGCTGCGGTGGCTGCACGCTCGCGTGCCCCGAGGGCGCCATCCGCGAGGTGCCGCGGCCGATAGGTCGCGTGGAGGAGGGCTCCTCGGGACAGGTGGGTTTTTTGCGAGGGGTCCTCGATGTCGGGGAGGCCATGTCGCCGCCCGTGATCCGCGCGGTTCTCGCGGCGGCGCCTGCCGAGGGTACGATCATCATCGACGCACCGCCAGGGACCTCGTGCCCCGTGATCGCCTCGGTGAAGACCGCGGAGGTGGTCCTCTTGGTCACCGAGCCTACGCCCTTCGGCCTTAACGACCTTACGCTCGCCGTGGAGATGGTGCGCAAGCTCGGCGTGCCGTTCGGGGTGGCCATAAACCGCGCGGGGATGGGCGACCGCGCCGTGTTCGCTTACTGCGAGCGCGAGGGTATCCCTGTCCTGCTCGAGCTCCAAAACGATCGGCGGATCGCGGAGGCCTACTCGCGCGGCGAGCTCGCTGTGACCGCGCTGCCCGAGCTGCGAGCGCGCTTCTTGGACCTCTACGAGCGGCTCTGCGCGTTGGCCCAGACGGAGCCGTCGCGGGCGGAGGCTCCGGCGGCGCAAGGCTTCACCGCCGTCGCGGGGCCAGGAGAGCTCCCCTCGGAGCGGGCGCGGCGCTGCGAGCGCTCTCTTGCCGCCAAAGAGCTCGTGGTCATCAGCGGCAAGGGCGGCACGGGCAAGACCAGCATCGTCGCGTCGTTCATCGCCCTCGCAAAGAGCGTGGCCATGGCAGACTGCGACGTCGACGCCGCCGACCTGCACCTCGTGCTCGGCCCCGAGGTGCGCGAGCGCCGTCAGTTCTCCGGCGGCAGCACGGCGGTGATCGATCCCGCGCTTTGTACAGCTTGCGGCGAGTGCGCCGCGCGCTGCCGGTTCGATGCTGTCCGCGCGGGCGACAGCTACGTGGTAGATCCCATAGCCTGCGAGGGCTGCGGGGTCTGCGTCGACGTCTGCCCCGCGGGCGCCGCGGCGCTCGTCCCCGCCACCAACGGGGAGTGGTTCGTCTCGGAAACCCGTCACGGTCCTATGGTCCACGCGCGGTTGGGTATCGCGGAGGAGAACAGCGGCAAGCTCGTGTCGCTGGTGCGCCGCGAGGCCGCGGCGGTCGCCGCGCTCGAGGGACGCGAGCTCCTCATTTGCGACGGCTCTCCGGGTATCGGCTGCCCGGTCATCGCCTCGATCTCGGGGGCGCGCCTTACCCTCGTGGTCACCGAGCCGACCTTGTCGGGCTTGCACGATCTCGAGAGGGTCGCGGAGCTCTGCCAGCAGCTCGGCGTCGAGGCCGCGGTCTGCATCAACAAGGCGGACATCAACCTCGAGCTCGCGGCCAGGATCGAGGCCGCGGCCGCTAGTTGGGGGTTGCCTATCTTCGGGCGCGTCCGCTACGACGACGCGGTTACCACGGCGCAGGTGATGCAAAAGGCCGTGGTGGAGCTCGGCGAGAGCCCGGCCGCCGTGGACATCCGAGCGATCTTCGCGCGGGTTCGCGCCGCGCTCATAGAAAATTCAACAAAGAGAGAGAGACGGCGATGACAGATAACAAGACATGCAAGACCTGCGGTGATTCGCAATGTGCCTCACAGAGCAAGCGTCCCGACGAGCGCGAGGAGGACTACCGCGAGCGTCAGGAGCTGCAGGCGCGCATGTGCAAGATCGAGCACAAGATCCTGGTCCTCTCCGGGAAGGGCGGTGTGGGCAAGAGCACCGTCGCGGTCAACCTCGCCGCGGCGCTGGCCCTCGCGGGCAAGCGCGTCGGTCTCCTCGACGTCGACATCCACGGGCCCAGCGTGCCGAAGCTCTTGGACCTCGCGGGGAGTCAGATCTCGGCGCAAGGCAACGCCATGCTCCCCGTGAGCGTCGGCTGCGGTACCGGCAAGCTCAGCGTGATGTCCATCGGCTTTTTGTTGCGCGAGCGCGACGACGCGGTCATCTGGCGGGGGCCGCGCAAGTACGCCGTGATCAAGCAGTTCCTCAAGGACGTCGCGTGGGGCGAGCTCGATTATCTGATCGTCGACTCACCGCCGGGGACCGGCGACGAGCCGCTGGCCGTGGCGCAGCTCATCGAGCAGGCGGACGGCGCGGTGGTGGTGACGACGCCGCAGGAGGTGGCGGTGCAGGACGTGCGCCGCTGCATCGGTTTTTGCCGGCAGCTCGAGCTCCCCGTCTTGGGGGTGGTCGAGAACATGAGCGGCTTCGTCTGCCCGAAGTGTGGCGAGCTTTCGCCGATCTTCGGCGCGGGCGGCGGCCGGGCCATGGCCGAGGAGATGGGCGTCCCGTACTTGGGCGCCATCCCCATCGAGC
>CAYXQW010000098.1:0-9080 GCA_964466695.1 uncultured Bdellovibrionales bacterium | reverse complement strand
ATTTGATTGCGATTTTTCTGCAAACCGAGGGGCTGCGGGTGGTGGTGGCGGCCGGAGGAGGGTACGGTCGCGCCGACAACGCGGTGGATGAGGCAGAGAATGGCCCGGTTGCCCTGCTCAACGCCGGCATCGAATACTATGTGCACGTGCGCCACTTCTCTGTCGGTCTGGATGTCTCGGTGTTGGCCCCCGTGACCCCGCTGCGCATGTATGTCGGGGTTGGTCCGCAGGTTAAGTATACGTTCTAGGATGTTGGCTTGCCGCGCGCGCTCGCGTGTGACTTTTGCGCGGTTGGCATTCTCGCGCTATCGTGCGAGATGGCATGATATTGTCTGCTCTTCGTTGTTGCTACGGACGCGCATTATGACCGAGCTCCAATCCCACCTCGACAGATTGGCACTTGAGCCCGCCGAGCCGCAGGCTCTAGCGGAGGTCGAGAGCGCGTTTTCGTCACAGGGTCGTTGGGAGGAGCTCCTGCGCGTCTACGAGGACAACATCCTCCGCGCGAGCTCGAGCAGCGCTCTCGAGCTGCTGCGCAAGGCCGCGCGCGTTTGTCTCGAGGAGCTCGCGTCGACGCCGCGCGCCGAGATGTACTTGAAGCGCGCGCTCGAGCTGCAGCCCGGGGATGTCGAAGCTCTACAGACGCTACGGCAGATTTATATGGCGCGCGGCGACTACGAGCGCGCGCTCGAGCTCTACGAAAAAGAGCTCTCTCGCGTTTCCGACGCGCGCGCGAAGGCTACGGGTTTCGTCGAGGTCGCGGAGCTTTATCGCGAGCGCGTCGGCAGGCTCGACAAAGCCCTGTCCGCAGCGCGTCAGGCCGAGCGGGCCGACAAGACTTACCCCGAGGTGTATCGCGTCGCGGCCGCGATTTACGCGGCGCAAGGTCGACTCGATCAAGCGCAAGACGCGCTGCTCAAGGAGCTCGCGGCTTCGCGGCCAAGCCCGGAGCTGCTCGATCGACTGCTCGGGGTGACGGAGCTCTTGCTCGAGCGACCCAAGCTTCATCATCTGGCGCGCTCGTCGATCGAGGTTGTTTTGCAACATCGGCCGTCCGAGGGCAGGGCGCAACGGGTGCGCGCGGAGCTCGATGCCTTCGGCTCCAATTGGTCGATGCGCGCCGCGGAGGTCACGCAGCGGGCGCTTATGCTCGAGCCTACCGACAAAGAAGGCGCGGCGAGGATCTGGCTCGTGGTCGCCGAGATCCAGCTCGTCTACGGCAAGCAAGAGGAGGCCGCGCTCGCGAGCATCGATCGGGCTTTGGCCGCCGCGCCCGGGCACGCCCTCGCGCTGCGCCTGCTCGAGGAGGTCTACGGCGCGGCCGATCGTTATGACGAGCTCTCTTTGAAGCTCGAGATGATGGCGGCGTATACGCGCGAGCCGCAGGTCGCGGTGGAGCTGTACCTCAAGGCGGCGATGCATCACGCAGTGCGGCTAGACGACGCCGACGCGGCGGCTCGCATCTATATCCGGGTCTTGCAGCTCGATCCCGGTAACAAGGTCGCCGCCAATGCCCTGGCCGAGTATTTCCGCGAGCGCAAGCAGTGGACCGAGGCCTTGCAGGTGCTCGCGCAGTGGGCCGAGCGCGCCACGCAGGCCGGGGACAAGGTCGCCGCGCACTACGCCTGTTGCCGGATCTTGGAGGAGGAGCTCGGCAAGCGCGAGCTGGCGCGTCCGCACTACGAGGCGATCTTGAGCATCGATCCGCAGAATCACGCCGCGGCTTTGGCGCTCGAGCATGTCTATCGCGACAGCAAGGACCACGCGGCGTTGGCGCGCGCCTTGAAGGCCAAGCTCGCCTGCGCCAAGCTCGAGGATCGCCCCGTGATCTTGGAGGAGCTCGGTAATTTATACGCCGGTCCCCTCGCGGCGCCCACGCTGGCGCTCGACGTGCTGGGTGAGCTTTACAGCGCGCGGCCGACGCGCGCCTTGCGCGAAAAGCTCGAGGTGCTGGCGGGCGAGGCCTCTTCTCCGGCGAGCCTCGTCAAGTACCTGGAGGCGGCGCTCGATCGCATCTCCGACAACGTTGACAAGGTCGACGCTCTGCACTCTTTGGCCGCGATCTATGAGGGTGCGCATCAGGCGCCGCTCGAGGCGCTGCGGATATATCGCCGTATTTTAGTGATCGATCACGAGGACGCGCGCGCCCGGGAAGCGGCGAATCGGCTCCTCGAGACCGCGGCGGCCGGCGGTGATCGCGTCGATTTCTACGAGGAGCAGGCGCGGCTCGCCAAGTCCGATACAGAGCGTGCGGGTCTTTTGCACAAGCTCGCGAGCGAGCTCACCGACACGGTGCACGACTACGTGCGCGCGACCGATGTCTACCGGCAGATCTTGAAGATCGCCCCGGATGATCCACGGGCGGTAGATGGTCTTTTGGCCTTGTATCGCCGCGATAATCGCTGGGCGGAGGTCGCCGACGTGCTGGCGATGAAGCTCGCGTGGCTGCGCGAGACCGAGGAGCGCATACCGTTGTTGCTCGAGCTCGGCGGTATCCTCGAGCAGCTCAACCAGATCGAGGCGGCCGTCGACCGCTATCTGGAAGTTTTGGCCACCAACGCCGATGACGGCGCGGCGGTCGCGGCGCTCGACCGGCTCTTGGCGCAGACGTCGCGGGTGCGGTTGGTGGCCGACAGCCTCGCGCCGCACTACCGCGCCGCCGGGAGGTTCGAGCTCGCCGCGCAGATGATGGAGATCTCGGTGCGCGAGGTGCAGGACCCTGCGCTATGCGCCGCGATGCTCGGTGAGCTGGCCTCTATTTATGAGACCAAGCTCTCGCGGCCGAGCGATGCCTTCTCGGCTCTGCTGCGGTCTTTTCAGGCGAATCCGACAAGCGTCGAGGCGCGCTCACAACTCGAGCGTCTGGCGCAGGGGCTAGGGGAGAACAAGGCGTTGGTCAGGGCGTATCGCGCCGCGGCCAGCGTCCTCGAAGGGGAGGAGCGTTTACAAGTTTTGTTGCGTGCCGGTGTGTTGGCGGCGCGTGAGGGTGATGCCGCGGGCGCGGCGTTGGATTATTTGCGCGCTCTCGGCACAGATGACGCTACCGACAAGATGGCGATTGATGGGTTGGCAGGTTTGACCGAGGCCGGTCTGTCGGTGGCAAAATTACGTGAGGCGAGCCAACAGGTCGCCGGAGCTCTTGAGGCAACACGACAGGGCCAGTTTTGGCGTCTCGTCGCGCGTCTCTACGAAAAAAACATGAACAGTGCCGCTGACGCTATTGCCGCCTGGAAAAATGTCCTTTCACTGCACGCCAACGACGCGGAGGCGATGGCCGAGCTCGATCGCCTGTATCAGTCGGCCGCCGACCCAGCGACGCTCGCGCAGCACTTGCGCGAGAAGATCGAGCAAGCCGCCGATGACACTACGCGTGCCGCGCTCGGCGGGCAGCTCGCCGAGGTGATGGCCGATCGCATGAACGATGTGCATGGAGCGATCGACGAGCTCGGGCGCGTGGCGCAGCTCGTGCCCGGACAACGGCTCGTCTGGCAGCGGCTGGTGGCGCTCTATCTGCGGGCCAACATGCCGCAAGAGGCGGCGCAGGCGATGCATCGCGAGATAAACCTGTTGCAAGACGGCGCGGACAGGAGCGCCTGTGTGATCGCGTTCGCCGAGCTCTGCGCGCGGCAGCTCGGAGATCTGCAGGCGGCCATAACAGCCTTGCAGGGTGTGATGGCGAGCGATCCGGCGAACGACGCGGCTTTGCAGCTCATGCTGGAGATGTATCCGGCGGCGGCGGCGGACGCCGCCTGGCGCGAGCCGCTCGCGGACATGCTCCTCGCCGGTCTGCGCATCGCCGAGCGCTGGCAGGAGCTCGTGGCCTTGCAGGCGTCGCGGTTGGATGGGCTGCCCGCCGGCGCCGCGCGCTTAGCGTCGCTGCGCGAGATCGCCGCCATACGCGCCGGCAAGCTGAACGATGTTTCGGGGGCGCTCGACGCTCTGGAGCAGGCTTTTCACGACGCGCCGCTCGACGTCGAGCTGCGTCGCGAGCTCGAGCTTTTGGCCGAGAAGTCCGGCGCGCTCGAGCGCCTCGCGGCAGCTTACACGGCGGCGCTCGGGGTCATCTCCGACGGCGACAGCCAGCGGCCCTTGAGGCGAAAGCTCGCCGAGGTGCTCGACAAGCTCGGGCGTGGTGCCGAAGCGGTGGAGCACTATCGCGCGGCCGGGGGGGGCGATTTGCCTGAGGACATGGACTCTCTCGTGGCGATGGAGCGGCTCTTGCGCACGCAGAACCGCCCGCAAGAGCTCGCCGATGTATTGCAGGCGATGGTGCGACAGATCCCCGCTGAGCAGCGCGATCGCAAGAAGGCCCTCCTGCTCGAGCTTGGAGGTTTGTGCGAGCAGACCCTCTCCGACACGGCGCGCGCGATCGACACCTATCGTACCTTATATGAAGTCGATCCTCGGGATCTGCAGAGCCTGCGCGCGCTGGAGCGGGTGTTGGCTGGCGCCGGACAGCCCGAGGAGTACGCCGGCGTGCTCGACAAGTTGCTCGAGCTCGGCGCCGCGAGCCCCGAGGTGGTCGACGATTACTTGAAGCGCGCGGCCGTCGCCGTGGAGCTCGGTCAGCCAGATGAGGCCTTCAAGAACTATCGCGCGGTGCTCTTGAAGAAGCGCGAGCATCCTGGCGCGATCGCCGGGCTCGAGGCGCTCATCGAGACCGCGACCAACAAGCTCGAGATCGCGCAGGTGTTGGAGCCGATCTATACCGCCAAGCAGGATCACGCGAAGCTCGCCTGGGTGCTCGAGCAGAGATTGTCCGGGGTGACCGAGCTCGCGCAGCGTAAGGGGCTCTTGCGCCGTATCGGCGACATCTACGAGAACAGGCTGAGCCAAAAAGAGTCGGCCTTTGCCATGGCCCGCCGCTCGCTCGGGGAAGACCCGGCGGACATGGGTGTGCGGATGTGGATCGAGAAGCTCGCCGGCGAGACCAACTCTCTGCGCGAGCTCGCGGGGGCCTATGTCGAGGAGGCGGCGAAGGCCGAGGCCAAGCTGGCGCTCCAGTTTCGCCGGCGCGCGGCGTCGATCCTGCACGAGAAGCTCAACGACACCGCCGCCGCGGTCGAGGAGTATCGAGCTATCCTCGAGCTCGAGCCGCGCGACGAGAAGGCGCTCGCCGGTCTCGAGAGTATCTTCCGGGCGACCGAGTCCTGGGCCGAGCTCGTCGATGTGTTGCAGCGACGCCTCGCCTTGTGCGCGGGGATGGAGCGCAAACGCGAGTTCCTCGCCGAGATCGCCAACATCCAGGTGCAGCGCCTCGATGACCTCGCCGCGGCTGTGGCGACCTGTCGCGCCGTGCTCGAGCTCACCCCCGATGATCAGGCGGCCTTCGAGCAGATCGAGAAGCTGCTCGCCAAGCTCTCGTCGTGGACGGAGCTCGATGAGCTTTACAAGGTCGAGATCGAGCGCATCAGCGACAAGCGCGGCAAGGAGTGGCGGGAGCGTCGCCTCGAGCTCTCCTATCGACGCGGGCGCGTGATCGAAGATCAGTTCACCGATCGTGAGGCGGCGGCGGTGATCTTCGGCGGCATTCTGGCCGAAGCGCCGGAGCACGCCTCGACCGTGCAGTACCTACAGAGTCGCGCGGAGCAGGGCTCGCTCGAAGCGCTCGGGTTGCTCGAGAAAGTCTACAAATCGCAAGGCGCGTGGCCGCGTTATGTCGAGGTGTTGCAGGCGCGTCTGCAACAGACGGCGGAGACCTTGCAGCGGCGCGAGATCTACCTCGAGCTCGCCGACACTTTCGATGAGCAGCTCAAAGCCGGCGATATGGCGTTTCGCGCCGTGGCCTATGCCTTCAATGAGAATCGGGCCGACTTCGCGTTGCTCGAACGGCTCGAGAAGGTGGCGGAGAAGTATGGTTATTGGCAGGAGATCGTGGCCGCGCTCGGCCGTGATCTCGACAGCGTCGCTGATCCCAAGTTGCGCCAGCACCTCTTGCATCGCCTCGGGGCGATAGCCGGGGACCGTCTGAACGATCCGCAGCAGGCTATCGCTTACCTGCAGCGCGCCCTGCAGTACGAGCCGAGCGACGAGGTCGCCCTCGGCCAGCTCGATGCCTTGCTCGAGAAGAACCAGATGTGGGCGGCGCTGGCGGATGTGCTTGAGCGTCGCATCGAGATGGCGGCCGAGCCGCAGCAAAAGAGCCAGCTTTTGGAGCGTCTCGCCTGGGTGTGGGGGGAGAAGATGATGGACGCCGAGGCGGCTTTGCGCTGCCACAAGCAGATCCTCGAGATCGACCCCGATCACCCTCTGACCTTGCAGTCGATGCAGAAGCTCTACGCCGAGGTGCAAGACTTCGACGCCCTGGCGAAGAACCTCACGCGGCAAGCCGAGGTGCTATCTGGCAAGGAAGATCAGGTGCGGATCCACGCCGCCGCGGGTCAGCTCTATGCCGAGGAGCTCGGCGACAATCGCGCGGCGGTCGCGCACTGGCTCGAGGTCGTGGCCATAGAGCCCGCGCACCTCGAGGCCAATCAGGCCTTGAATGTGCTCCTCGCGAGCGAGGAGATGTGGGACGAGCTCGCGGTGCACTATCGTCGTCAGCTCGCCTTCACCAAGGATCTGGCGAAGAAGAGCGAGATCAACCAGCGCCTCGGTGTCATCCTCGGCGAGAAGCTCGGGCGCAGCGAGGACGCGCTCACGAGCTGGCGCGAGGTGCTGGCGCACGACGCGAAGAACGTCGATGCGTTGCGCGCGCTCTCCCAGCTCTACGGCGAGCGGGCGCTCTGGGAAGACTATGTCGGCGTGGCGCGCCGGCTCATTCCTCTCGTCGATCCCGCCGAGGCCAAGGAGGTCCGCTTATCTCTGGCGCGCGCGTTGGGCGAGGAGCTCGAGCGTCGCGATGAGGCGATAAGGCTCGCGCGTGAGGTGCGAGCGACCGAGCCTCACACCGTCGATCAGCTCGACAGGCTCGCGCGTACGCTCACGAACATCGAGGCCTATGAAGAGGCGGTGATCGCGATCGAGAAGGCCGCCGCGCTCGAGACCGAGGTCAGCGCGCGCGTCGAGCGCTACCTGGAGGCGGCGGCGATAAAGCGCGACAAGCTCGACAAGGCCAACGAGGCTCGCGTCGACTACGAGGGCATCCTCGAGATAAGCCCCGATTACTTCGATGCCTTCAAGGCCCTGGGAGATATCTACAAGGCCACGGGTGATTGGCGAAAGCTGGTCATGCTCAACGAGTCTTTCGTGCCACACGCCGTGCCCGACTTGCGCCTCTCTATCCTCACCGAGATCCGCGACGTGCAGGAGCAGAAGCTCGGCGAGAAGGAGCTTGCCTTCATCTCGGCGTGTCGCGTCTACAAGGAAAACCCCTTGGACCTCGAGGCCGCCCTTGTGCTCGAGCGCATCGGCATCGAGACCGGCGGCGCCGAGGAGCTCGTGGCGGTGCTCGAGGACGAGCTCGACAACATCGTTGACACCGAGGTCAAGATAGCGTCCTTGCGCCGCATCGCGCGCATCTATGCCGAGCACGTGCAGAGCGTCCCCGACGCCGAGGCGACGCTCGACAAGATCCTCATCTTGCAACCGACGGATCTCGAGGCCCTGGACGCGCTCGCGGAGCTCGGCGGGGCGCAAGAGCGCTACGACAAGCAGATCCAGGCCCTGGAGCGCAAGCTCGAGAGCGTCGATGAAGACGTGCAACGCAAGGCCATCTTGCTCGAGGTCGCGCGCGTCTTCGAGGACAAGATAGGAGAGGTGGAGGACGCGATCGGAGCTTTGCGCCGGGCGCTCGAGATCGACGGCTCGGACATCGTGGTGCTCGATCAGCTCGTGCGCATCCTCGAGAAGGAGGGTCGCTTCGCCGAGCTCGCGCACACGCTCACTCGCAAGGTCGAGCTGTCGCAGGATCCCGCCGAGAGCGTCGCCTTGCGCATGCACGTGGGCTCTCTGTGTGAGGCCGAGCTCGGTGATCCCGAGACCGCCATCCAGTGGTACCGCGGCGTGCTCGACTTCGACGGCGGGCATCGCGGGGCGCTGTCGGCGCTGGAGCGGCTCTATACGGGGCTCGAGCGCTGGAGCGAGCTCGTCTCGGTCTTCGAGGTGCAGCTACAGGTCACGGAGGAGCTCGAGGAGAAGATCCGCCTGCTCGGCAAGATGGCCTCGATCTACGAGAACCAGTTCGATTCGGCGCAGGACGCGGCGCAGTGCTTCGAGCGAGTCTTGCAGATCGACGCCAGCAATGTCATCGCCGCGAAGAACCTCGAGCGGTTGTTGCGCGCGCAAGGCGAGTGGAGCCGGCTCATCGAGATCCTCGATCATCACATCAAGCTGCTCTCGGATCAAAACGAGATCATCGCGCTGTATCTCGAGATCGGTGAGGTGTACTACCGGGAGCTCTCGCGCGTGGACAAGGCGGAGCAGACTTATAACCTCGCCCGTCAGTTGGATCCGCAGAGCACGGCGGCGTTGCACGCGCTCGGGCAGCTCTACGAGCGCAGCGGCAATTGGTTCCAGTCGCTAGAGATGTTGCAGGCCGAGGCCGATATTTTGGGTGGGCAACTCGAGGCGTTGCCGGTGTTGGCGCGCATCGGGCGCATCAACGAAGAGATGTTGATGGACACCGGGGCGGCGCGCGGCGCTTACGAGCGGGCGCTCGCCATCGATCCGCGTTATGCGCCGGCGCTCGCGGGCATGAAGGAGATCGCCAAGACCTCGTCGGATTGGGAGGGGTACGCCAGGTATCTCATCGCGGAGGCCGAGACGGCCGAGGACGCGGAGGCGAAGACCGACCTCTACGTGGAGGCGGCGCGCTTTTTCCAGGAGGTGCGCGCGGACGAGGAGAGCTCGGTCTACTACTATCAGCGCGCGCTCGAGACCACGCCCGGGCACATCGAGGCCGCCAAGGCCCTGGCCGAGGTGTACTTCCGGGCCGAGAATTGGCAGGCCGCGGGTGAGCTCTATGTCCTGGTGCTGCAAGCGCTCGATAAGAGCAAGGACGCCAAGGACGTCTGCCAGAAGTCGCAGCGGTTGGGCTATATCAGCGAGCGTTTGGGCAACCAGGACCTGGCCCTCGAGTATTATCGCCAGGCCTACGAGGCGGATCCCACCTACTTGCCCGCGCTCGAGGGCCTCGGCCA
>CAYXQW010000097.1:5201-9083 GCA_964466695.1 uncultured Bdellovibrionales bacterium | reverse complement strand
AAAGGCGGCGAGGTCGAAGACGAGCTGCGGCGTTCCTATATCGAGCAACACCTCGATGCTTGCCGCGCGGCCATCGCCGAGGGCGCGCCGCTTCGTGGCTACTTCGTCTGGTCGCTCCTCGACAACTTCGAGTGGGCCGAGGGCTACGAGCCGCGCTTCGGCGTCGTCCACGTGGACTTCGCTACGATGAAGCGCACCATAAAAGCGAGCGGGCATTGGCTCCGGCGCGTTGCCGAGAACGCTTGAGATGCGCTAGTTAAATAGGACACCGCTCGGACCCGGCATGGCGTTGGGCCGAGACGGGAAGTCCATCATGAAAAACTCTCCCGCTTCGCCTCTGACCCTCCTCGCCAAAAAGCAGCGCGGCGAGAAGATCGTCATGCTCACCGCATATGATGCCACCTTCGCCGCCTTGTTCGATGACGCCGGGGTCGACGTGCTGCTCGTGGGCGACTCCCTCGGCATGGTGATCCAAGGTCACGACACCACGCTGCCGGTCTTGCTCGAACACATGATCTACCACACCGCGGCGGTGAGCCGCAGGGCGAGGCGCGCGCACGTGGTGAGCGACATGCCCTTCATGTCGTATCAGGTCTCGTGCGAACAGGCGGTGGCCGCGGCCGGTCGGCTCGTTAAGGAAGGCGGGGCGCACGCCGTAAAGCTCGAGGGCGGCCTTGCGGTGGCGCGGCAGATAGAGCGCATCGTCGCCGCCGGCATCCCGGTGATGGGTCACGTCGGGCTCACTCCGCAGAGCGTGCGGCGCATGGGCGGCTTCAAGGTGCAGGGCAAGGACCTCTCCTCGGCCGAGCGCATCTTCGCCGACGCCCACGCCGCGGCTGGCGCCGGCTGCTACGCGCTCGTGCTCGAGGGCATCCCCACAGAGCTCGCAGCAGCGATCACGGCCGAGCTCGACATCCCGACGATCGGCATCGGCGCCGGCAGCGCCTGCGACGGGCAGGTGCTAGTCTGCTACGACCTCCTCGGCCTCGACAGCGGCGGCCAGAAGCCCAAGTTCGTCAAGGCCTACACCGACCTCGGCGCGCAGGTGACCGCCGCCGTGCGGGCCTTCGCGAGCGAGGTGCGCGCCGCGACCTTCCCCGACGAGGCGCACAGCTATCGCACCGAGGCGCTAGCTGGCCTCCTCTCTCCAGATGACCAATCGCGCGCGCACTGAAGATGAGCACAGCGCCGCCGATCTTACGCACCGCGCGCGACATGCGCGCCTTCGCCGACGAGCGCGCGGCGCGCGGTGAGACGATAGGTCTCGTGCCCACCATGGGCTACTTGCATGAAGGCCACCTCTCGCTCGTAGAGCTCGCCCGCGCGCGCGCCAAGACGGTGGTGGCCTCGATCTTCGTAAACCCCACGCAGTTCGCGCCGCACGAGGACCTCGAGCGTTACCCGCGCGACCTCGAAGGCGACGTCATAAAGCTCGCCGGTGCCGGGGTCGACGCCGTCTTCGCCCCCGCTCCGAGAGAGATCTACCCTGCGGGCTTCGACACCTACATAACGCCGGGGCGGCTCGCCGAGGTCTTATGCGGGCGCTCGCGGCCCGGGCATTTTCGTGGCGTCGCTACCGTGGTGCACCTCCTCCTTTGCTTGACCCGCGCGCGCGTCGCCGTCTTCGGCGAGAAGGACTACCAGCAGCTCGCCATCATCCGTCGCATGGTGCGAGACCTCTGGCTCGACGTCGAGATCATCGGCGCCCCCATCGTGCGCGAGCACGACGGCCTGGCGAAGAGCTCGCGCAACGGCTACCTCTCGGCCGACGAGCGACGCTGTGCTCCCGTTTTGTCTGCGGCCGTAGCCGAGGTCGCGGCCGCCTTCGCCGCGGGCGAGCGGGACGCCCGGCGGCTCGAGGCCCTCGCTAGAGCCCGCCTCGCCACGGCGCCAGGCCTCAAGATCGACTATGTGGAGGTAGTCGATGCGCTCGAGCTTTGCCCCACAGCGAAGATCACGAAGCCCGCGGTTTGCGCCGTCGCCGCCTACCTCGGCGCGACGCGGCTCATCGACAACGTCAAGCTAAGTATGTAGCGTTTTTTGTTACAAGGCTGCATCCTGGCTCGAAAAATGCCCTCCCGGCGCCCACGAGATCTTTCGGCAGCACGTGGAATCGTGCTTTTTTTCGTTGCGCGAGATACCATTTTCTTTATGCGACGCATTTACCCTATTCTCTTCGTCCTCGTCTCCGGAATCTTCGCCGGCTGCAGCGGTGAGCTCATCCTCCCGTTTCGCGCCGATCCCTGCACGGGCGGCAACTGCCCATGCCAGAGCATCGAAGACTGTCCGGATCACTACGACTGCCTCAACGACGTCTGCGTGCTCGTCACCTGCTCGCCGGTATACCCAGAGGGCCTGTGCCCGGCCGGCCGCGAGTGCACGAACGGCATCTGCGTGCCTTTGGGCACCGGCGACTATTGTAACTGCGAGCCCGAGCAGGCCTGCGCCGAGGGCGTCTGCTACGTAATCACCGACGACAACATGTGCAGCGAGACGCGCGTGACCGGGATGTGTCCTGTAGGCAGCGTCTGTATCGGCGGCGCCTGCACCGAGATCACCCCGAGCAACGCCTGCTCACCGTCGATCCCGAACGGCCTGTGTCAGGCGGGCTCGGCCTGCGTCGACGGCTACTGCCTGCCCATCGCGGAGAGCCGCTGCTCGACCGCGAACCAGACGGGTCGCTGCGCCGCCGGCATGATGTGCGTGCCTCCGGGGATCTGCGACTACCTGCCGTGCAGCGCCGACGCGCCGTGGGGCCGCTGCGAGATCGGGCAGTTCTGCGCCTCGCTCTTCGCGTGCATCCCGATAGGATCATGCGCGACCAGCATCGACTGCGACCCGCTCTACGAGTGCGAGGGCGACGCCTGCGTGCGCGACCTCTCCTGCATAAGCTCCGAGGACTGCCTCTCCTCCGAGCACTGCGCGAGCGACGGCACCTGCATGCCCCTCGGCACCTGCGCGGCGGGCTCGGACTGCGAAGAAGGACAGTTCTGCTCCACCCTCGGCAACTGCATCGCCGAGGGCACCTGCGAGAGCGGTGACGACTGCCTCGAGTCGGGCCGCTGCCTGAGCGACCAGACTTGTGCGAGTGACACAAACCAGTGCGCCTTCGGCCTCGACTGCCCGCCGGGCCACGGCTGCAGCGACCGCATCTGCGTGCAGACGGGCACCACGTGCACGGGTAACGTCGCCTTCCCCGACGAGGCCTGTATCGCCGCCGGCACCTGCTGTCCGCAGGGCCAGCGCTGCGCCTTCATCGATGGTACGGACCCTCCGGGCGTCTGCATTTTCGACGGCCAGTGCTTGACGAGCTCCGACTGCCTTGCGGGCTACATGACCTGCGGCGACGACTACCGCTGCGCGCTCACGAAGTCGTGCGACACGTGCACTTCGGGCGAGGTGTGCAGCCAGGCCGGCGGCTGCGTGCCCGAGGACAACTGCGGGCGCGACAGCGACTGCGAGGGTGTTTGCAATGCCCTGTGGGAATGCGCCGCCGATCAGGGATGCTACGAGGTGGAGTTCCCCGCCACCGAGAACAAGCCCAACATGCTCATTGTGCTCGATCGATCCTGGAGCATGGACGATCCCTTCTCTGGCAGCACCTCCCGCTGGGCGGCGGCACGAACGGCCCTGACCTCGGTGCTCAACAACTACGGCAACCCGGACTACACTGGCGGTCGCAACAACATCCGCTTCGGGCTCGTGGCCTTCCCGGACCCCGGCGGCACCGACGATCTTCGATACTGCGTCCCGGGCAGCTTGCGCTACGCGGTCGCCGATGACAGGGGCGCGACCATCGCGGCCTGGATCAACAGCAACGGCACCACCGGCGCCACCCCGGCCGGCACCACCTTACGCCCGATCGCGGAAAACCCCGCGGGC
>CAYXQW010000097.1:0-5154 GCA_964466695.1 uncultured Bdellovibrionales bacterium | reverse complement strand
ACGACTCACCGCGGGTGCGAGGCGTCTTGCAGCTCCTCTACAGCCTCTCACCTTCCGTGCGCACCTACGTCATCGGCATCGCGCCCTCTGATCAGCCGGGCCTCTCGACAAACCTCGACACCTTCGCCGTCTTCGGCCGCACCGAGCTTTGCACCGGGCTCTCTCCCGGGACCTGCTCCGGCAACCCCTTGACCTGCTCGACCACGGGCACGGCGGTCGGCACGTGCTACTACCCGGCCGACAACTTGACCGAGCTCAACCTGCACTTCGACGCCATCGCCGGGCAGGTGGCCTCGTGCACCTACAACTTGGGCAGCGCGCCGCCCGACCCGAGCTTGATCAACGTCTCGCTCCTCGAAGGCAGCACAGAGACGGAGCTCGAGACAAGCCAGTGGACCTACAACAACGATCCCGTAAATCCCCAGGTGCACTTCAACGAGCCCACGTGCACCGACAAGATCAAGTCGGGCCTGGCGACGCCCATCATCCGCTACGGCTGCCCGCAGAGCGGCTAGGAGGCCTGCGGGCTCCTAGAAAACGACTCACGCTCGCGGACTTTTCGTGCTATGTGAGCCCGCTCGACTTGCAACATAGGCTAGAGCGGACAAGGTTCACATGACAGAAAGCAACGCCCCGAGGCAGTCGCCCCTGCGACTCGCCTACGACCTCCACACCCGAGGCCGCGGCCACCCGACCAGCGTCGCGGCAAGCTCAAAGAGCGGCGAGCGCCTCGGTGAGTCCGAGCTCAAGCGCTCGCTCGCGCGCCTGCACCCGCTCGATCAGACCATCGCCCGCGAGCTGCTCTCCTCCGCGGTCTACGGGAACTTGAACGACGCTCAGCTCGCGCGCCTCGTGCCCTTGTTCGTTCACCGCGAGACCCGCGTCGACGGCGAGGCGCTTTGCGTGATCGAAGATGCGCTCACGCCGCGCGTCGAGGTCGCGCCCGCCGAGGACGGTGCGCTGCAGCTCACGTTGTTTTTACAAAACCGCGCGCGCGAGCGCGTGGCGCTCGAGGACGGGCGGCTGCTCGCCGGCACGCAGGCTTACTTCCTCGTAGGTCACACCGTCTATGGCGTCGTCTCCGGCGCTCCCTGGGACTTGGCCGCGTGGAGCCGGCGCCCGGTGCTCGCGCTTGCGACCTCGCTCGACCCGGGCGCGCGCGACGAGCTCGTGCACACCCTCTCGCGCCTCGGCGTCCCCCCGAGCGACTTGCAGCTCCTCGCCGTGCGCCGCGCGCCGCCCGACCGCATCCTCGCCGAGCTCTCTTTCGCTAACGCCGAAAAGGACATCGAGGCCCTGCTCACGCTCTTCGCCGACTACGGCGGCGAGCTTACGCTCATCACCCCAAGGCACGGCGCGGCGGGGCTCCTCATCGCCTGCGGGACGGGCGGCATGGGCCTCATCGAGCGCGATCTTGGGGCCGAGCACATCGCCTTCGAGCAGGTGCACGCCGCGGGGTTTCGCTTCGACGCCAAGCGCGCCTGCTTCGTCGCGCGCGGGGACCTCGCCTTGCGCGTCCTCGATCCTGAGACCACGAGCTTGCCCGCGAGCTTCGAGGTCACGCGCAGCGGCGGCGTCCCGAAGTTCCACCACGCGCTAAAGCTCCAAAGCCGCGTGCAGCTCCTCGAAGATCGCGGCCTCCTCGAGCTCTCGGTCGCGCTCGGCGGCGCGAGCGAGGAGGAGCAAAAGCTCGCGGCTCTGCTCGGCATGAAGGAGCTTCTGGCCTGGCTCGCGAGCGGCTCCGACTACCTCGCGCTCGCCGACGGGTCCTTCGTCGCGCCCTCCCCCAAGCTCCGCCGCAGCCTGCGCGTGCTGCGCGATCTCGGCATCGACCACGAGCGCGCGCTCATAAGCCCTCTGTCTATCGGCCTCTTGCGCGTGCTCGGCGATAGCTCTGCCCTCGCCGCCGCCGACGCCGCCACCGCGGCCTGGCTCGAAGAGCTCTCCGGCAACTCCGCCCCCACGCCGACCTCCGTGCCCAAAGAGATCGCGCAGGTCTTGCGCGACTACCAGCACCACGGGCTCGACTGGCTCATGATGCTGCACCGCCACCGGCTCACCGGCATCCTGGCCGACGACATGGGCCTCGGCAAGACCTTGCAGGCCCTCGCGCTCTTGCTCGCGGTGCGCGACCTCGAGGGGACCAAGCCGTCTTTGGTCGTCGCCCCGACCTCGGTGCTCTCGGTCTGGCGCGACGAGGTCGCGCGATTCGCCCCGAGCCTCGAGGTGTTGATCTGGGAGGGGTCGCCCGCCGAGCGGCAGGAGCTCACGCTCGACGGCACCGACCTCGTGGTCACGAGCTACGGCATCTTGCGCCGCGACGTCGAGCGGCTCGCGACGCAGCCCTTCCGTTACGTCATCCTCGACGAGGCCCAGAGCGCCAAGAACGCCGCCACCGAGAACGCGAGGGTGATAAGGCGCCTGCAAAGCGAGCGGCGCCTCGCGCTCACCGGCACCCCGATCGAGAATCGCCCCGAGGAGCTCTGGGCCGCGTTCGACTTCCTCGCCCCGGGGTTCCTCGGATCGCTCGCCTCCTTCCGCAAGCGCTACGCGCGCCCCATCGAGCGCGGCGAGGACCACGCCTTCGAGCTCTTGCGGGCGCGCGTGCAGCCGCTGGTGCTGCGCCGGCTCAAGTCCGAGGTGGTCGAGGAGCTCCCGCCAAAGACCGAGTCGGTGATGCGGTGCGAGATGGCGCCCGCGCAGCGCGCGCTCTACGAGCACGTGGCAGGCGAGCTGCGCACGAGCCTGCGCGAAAAGATCGAGAGCGTGGGCATCGAGCGCGCGCGTATGAGCATCCTCGCCGCGCTCACGCGCCTGCGTCAGATCTGCTGCGATCCGGCGCTCTTGCCGGTGCCCGAGGGGGTGAAGACCCCACCCTCGGCGAAGCTCGCGCTCTTCGCCGAGCTCTTGCGCGAGGCTTTGGCGAGCGAGCGGTGCGTGGTGGTGTTCAGCCAGTTCGTGGAGATGCAAAAGCGTCTCATCTCGGTCATCCGCGAGCTCGGGGTAGAGCCGCTCTGGCTCCACGGCGCCACGCGCCACCGCGACCGCGTCGTGGCCGCGTTTCAAGACAAGGCCGGCCCGCCGGTGATCGTCGTGAGCCTGAAGGCCGGCGGCACCGGCATCACCCTGACCCGCGCCGACACGGTGATGCACTACGAGCCGTGGTGGAACCCGGCCGTCGAGCGCCAGGCCACCGATCGGACCCACCGGATCGGGCAAAAGAAACGAGTGAACGTCTACAAGCTCATCGCCGCGCGCACCATCGAGGAGCGCGTGCTCGAGCTCGCCGCCCGCAAAGACTACGTGGCCGACAAGCTCCTCGGCAGCGAGGGCGCGCTCGCCAAGAGCATCACCGTGCAGGACGTCTTGCAGCTCTTGTCGTGATCTTTTTGCGCGTCACAAGGTGACTTGCCGGGCGAGCCGCACGTCGCCGAGCGCCTTGAATGGCTCGGTGCTGGCCGGCTCCTCGACGTTGATGAGCGTCAAGTGCTCGCCTGCGTCCTTGTCGCGCCCCATCTGCATGTTGGTGATGTTGATGCCGTGCTCGCCGAGCAGGGTCCCGATCTTGCCGATCATGCCGGGCTTGTCGGTGTTGCGGATCACGAGCACGTGCCCCTCCGCCGCCGCGTCTACCGCGACGTTATCGAGCTCGACGATGCGCGCGAGCTGACCGCCGACGAGCGTCCCCGTGACCGCGTGCGTCTCCTCGCCGCTCACCGTCACGCGCAATCCCGTCGCGTGCGCCGAGAGGGGCTTCTTGCTCTTCTCCTCGCTCCACCTGATGCCGCGCTCCTCGGCGAGCACCCGCGCGTTGACCGCGTTCACCACGCCCTCGACCGCCCCGGTGAGCACCCCGGCGAGCGCCGCCTGGGTGATGGCCGCGAGCGGGTGATTTATGACCTCGCCCCAGTAATCCACCCGCACCCACGACAGAGGACCGCGCGTGAGCTGCGCCGAGAAAGAGCCGAGCCGCCGCGCGAGGTCTACGTAAGGCCCGAGGAGCTGGAGCTCACCCGGGGCCGCGTGCGGCAAGTTGACCGCGTTCTTCGCGGGCTCGCCGCGGGCGAACGCCAAGATCTGGTTGGCGATGTCGACGGCCACCTGCGTCTGCGCCTCCTCGGTGGAGGCGCCGAGGTGCGGCGTGCAGATGACCCGCTCGTGCAAGACGAGCGGATCGTCCTTCGCGGGCGGCTCCTTCGTGAACACGTCGAGCGCCGCCGCGCCCACGTGGCCCGACTGCAGCGCGGCGAGCAGCGCCGCCTCGTCGATGATGCCGCCGCGCGCGCAGTTGACCAGCATCACGCCCTTCTTCGTGCGCTCGAGCTGCTTTCCACCGATGAGGCCGCGCGTCTCGTTGGTGAGCGGCGTGTGGACGGTGATGATGTCCGAGTGCTGCAAGAGGCCCTCGAGCGTCACGAGCTCGACGCCGAGCTTGGCGGCGGCCGCCGCGTCGAAGAACGGGTCGTACGCGAGCACGCGCATCTTCAAGCCGACGCCGCGGTCGGCGACGATGCGGCCGATGTTGCCGAGCCCGAGCACGCCGAGCGTCTTGCGGCTAAGCTCGTGGCCGATGAACTTCTTCTTCTCCCACTGGCCGGCCTTCATCGAGGCGGTGGCCTGCGGGATCATGCGCGTCATCGACATCATGAGCGCCACCGCGTGCTCGGCGGCGGTGGTGGCGTTGCCGTCCGGGGTGTTCATCACCACCACGCCGGCGCGCGTGGCGGCGCCGAGGTCGACGTTGTCGACGCCGATGCCGGCGCGACCTACCACCTTCAGGCGCTTGGCGGCCGTGATGACCTCGGCTTTGACCTTGGTGGCGCTGCGCACGACGAGCGCGTCGAAGTCGCCCACGATCTCGAGGAGCGCTTCTTTGGTGATGCCTCCTTTGTCTACGACCTCGACGTCCTTGCTCGCGTTGAAGATGGCGAGGCCGTCTTTAGCGAGGTGGTCGGCGATCAACACGCGAAATGTCATGACGGTGTTCCCTTTGCGGATACGAGCCGACCCGGTCGGCCTCTTAGTTTACGGGGGCATTCGCATCGCTCCCAAAGACGCGAGAGTCAAGAGTGCCACGCCGTGGTCAAGCATCGATTTTGCTATTGCGTGGCACCCTAGAGCCGCTGCTCGGTGTTCTAGACACCCCGGTGCCTA
>CAYXQW010000096.1:0-9102 GCA_964466695.1 uncultured Bdellovibrionales bacterium | reverse complement strand
CCCTAATCTATGATCTCAAGAGAGTAGCTCTTGTCCTCGGGGCTCGCCGCCTGCACGAGCATACGCATCGCGTGCACTGTGCGGCCCCGCTTGCCGATGACCTTGCCGCGATCATCGGGCGCCACCTGAAGCTCGATGATCCCGTCGTCGCTCTCGTGCACGACGACCTGCTCCGGCTCGCTGACGAGCGCCTTGCCAATATATTCGATGAGCTCTTTCATGTGGCCTCGCTACTTTGCGGCGATGCCGACACGCGAGAAGAGGGCCTTGACGCCGGGCGTTTGCCGCGCGCCGACCCGTATCCACTTCTTGGCTTTCTCCTCATCGACGGCGAGCTGCGTCTCGCCCAAGGGATTATAAACACCCATCTGCTCGATGAAGCTGCCGTCGCGCTTGTTGCGCGAATCGGTAGCGACGATGTGATAAACAGGGCGATGCCGCGTACCGCGGCGAGAGAGACGAATAACAACGGCCATAATCAGGCTCCTTACGCACAAAGACGAAGACGCGCGCTATATCAAGCAAGACGGGTTTGTCAACGGAACACTCGCACATGACGCACGTCATCGATATGGTTCAAGTCCAAAGGCAGCATCCCCAAGAGCGAGCTGCTAGCCGAGTAAGAGACGAAGACCGCGAGCTGCCCGCCAGGCAGCGGCGCGCGGACCATGTCGCTCGGCAGCACACCGCCCGGCGGGCGATCACTGTACGCGTAGTCATACCCGACTATCACCGAGCTCCACGTATCGTTGACCACAAAACCGAAGGGGTTGTCGCGCGAGAACAAAGGCCGCAAGCTCGAGCTTGTGGCCGCGCCGGACACGTCGTAGAAGGAGCAGGCGTCCAGCGCCACGTCCTCGGGCGGCGCGGCCGTCACCACGAAGATCGCCCCCACGTCCTCGCGAAGCTGCCCGCCCGGGCCGACGACATCGCCCGCGCGCAACCGGCCGAGCCGCTCTGTCCCGCGATACAAGACATAAGCGCCGCCGGCGCGCGTCCTGTAGGCGAGAGAGCCGTTCTCGAGGTAGCACGAGGGTACGAGCGGCGCCCCGTCGTCGCGCAGGATGAGGCGCGCCGGGTATTGATCGCGATCGATGCGCTCGATGGTCCACTCGCGCGCGCACGAAGGAGAGCTCGCGCCGATGGCCACGAGGCACGCGGGGTCCTCCCGCGGCGTGGCAAGGATCTGCAGCTTGTCGCCCGGCGCGACGTCGACATCGGCGAGATCGCGGTTGAGATCGGCGAAGGTGAACGGCGCCTCGCCCAAGAGCTCGCCCGGGTCATGCCGATCGATACGGCCGCCGGAGGGCTGGTCGAGGATCACGCCCTCCCAGTCGAGCCGCCACAAGCTCGCGCCCACCATGGACGGCAAGACCACGACCCCGGAGCCCTCACCGGCGTCCGCGCACAAAAAGCGCGACGACGCGGGAGTGCTCGGACAAGGCCCGAGAAAGGTCGCGAGCGCGGGCGCCGCGATTTCGACCCGGCTCGTCTTTTGCCAAACCTCGAGCGATGGCGGCACGCAGGCCGTGCGCGAAACCAGCGCGGGCGAAATAACCTCGCTGCCTTGCTCGCGCAGCGCGACGTATTCGACAAAGCCGCTCGCGAGCGCGACGAGGACATACTGCGAGTAGGCGTAGCCCACGTCGTTGCACGACGACGTGAGCGTATCTGCGGTCGTGCCGTCATCACCGAGCGCCAATAACTGCACGGGCGTCGCGCCGAGATAGATCCCCTCGTAAGCGACAGAGGCCGCCTCGAGCCCATCCCCGGCAGAGCAGATCGAAGCGTCGGCGGGGTGCTGGCCCTCGCAGCTCACGCTGCCATCGCAAGGCGCGAGACATCTGAGCGGGGGCGCATACGCGGCGTCGGCGTGCAGCGAGGTCGCCTGCGCCGCGGTGATATCGGTGAAGACCACGAGATCTTGCAAGGCAGGTCGCGCCACCACCAACGCCGCGTCGTCGCGCGAGACGGCGAGCGCCACGGGGGCATCGCCTACCTCGAGACGATCGAGCACAAGACCGCTCGAAAGATCGAGGCGAGCGATCGTCGCGCTCGCGCTGTCGGCCACAAAGAGCAGCGAGGCGTCAGAGGTCACCGCGAGGTGCGTCGGCGCCCCACCGACCTCGTACAGGCGCAAGAGCTCGATCGACGGCCCCTCGCCCTCCTCTCGCACCTCGAACAGCCCGACGCCCCCCGTGCCGCTTAGCGAGACGAAGAAGCGCTGCAGGCATGGCGCCTCGCACGCCACGGGGTCGGCGAGCAGCGCCGCCGGCACCGAGCCCAAAGACCCAGCATACGCTACGACCGCCTCGCCGCCAGCGCTCGCGGGCACGAGCAGGTCGGCGTCGATCAAGCGCAAGGTCTCGCCGCTGCCGTTCAACACGACCACGTAGCGGCCAGAGGCCGTGGCGACGAGATCGATGGGGTTTGGGCCGGCAGGGATGCGTAAGGGGAAGAAGACGGCCTCGCCGCGCGCGAAGTCGAACCGCGAAAGTGAGGCGTCGAGCACGCCGACGTGCAAGGTGTCCTCGCCGCTGTTCGCGATGAACAGCCGGCCGTGGTCGCTGCCTGCGACCGCCATGGCCGAGGGCCGCGACAGCGACGTCGGTATGTAAGAGTCATCGGCCGAGCACGCGGCGAGGCCGAGCGACAACGCGACGGCGCCGAGCACCCCTGGTCTTTGGAAGAGAGCTCGCTTCATCTTGACACCTTATCGAGGGCTCGCGTCGCCGAGCTCTTCGCTCCGCACGCGCGCGATGACCGTGGCGGCGCTGGCCTCAGTGGCCGGGATGCGCACGAAGGTGATCCCATGATCATAGAACGTGGAGATCAAAAGCAGGCGGTCGTCGCCATCGTTTATGACCT
Organism: uncultured Bdellovibrionales bacterium; assembly: GCA_964466695.1. Taxonomy (GTDB): domain Bacteria; phylum Myxococcota; class XYA12-FULL-58-9; order XYA12-FULL-58-9; family JAFGEK01; genus CAYXQW01. The sequence goes on along the minus strand of CAYXQW010000096.1, from coordinate 6,234 downwards.
CGACGTCGAAGGGGCCGGCGCCGACCCCAGAGAGCCGCAAGAGCGGCACCAAGCTCGCGGAGTGAACGGCGGTGAGCATGAGCTCGTCGGTCGTAAAAGACGGCGTCACGAGGAGATCGCCGCCGTCGCGCGCCACATAGGCCAGCGCCGAGGGCCGACCGAACACGGGCACGGCGCTCAAGAACCGATACGCCGGGGAGACCACCTGCCGCGGCCCCGCGTGCTCGAAGACCGTCGTGCTCGAAAGGGACGTGTCGAGCACCAACAGCTCGTCGGGCGCGTTGTTTATGAGGTAGGCGAGGTTACCGTCGGGCGAGAACACCATCTCCCCGCCTTGCCCGCCGCCGGTGTCGTTCGCGAGGCTATGCACGCTCGCGCGCGTGGTGCCGTCGACCTCGAAGGCGACTGCCATCACCGAGCTGTAGAGAGACCCGCGAAAGAGGCGTCGCACGCCAGATGCGAGGTGCACCGGACACGCGCCGTCGCACCCGACCGAGGGGCGCAAGGCCAAAGGCCCGAGCCCCGCGCGCCCGACCGTGACCACGCGCTCAGGCGAGAGCAGCGGCTCCTCGGCATTCGCCGCGGCCGGCAAGGCGAAGGAGAGCAAGAGCGTGTTCGCCTGACTGTCTTGGCTCAAGAACCCGACCGCGAGCTTGGTCGCGCCGCCCGCCGGATCGGGGTGGAAGGTGACCGCGTAGGGATCGGTGAGAGCCTCGACCTCGGGGAAGACATCGAGCTTACCGAGCTCGCCCGCATCGTCGAGGGCGTAGAGGTGCCGCCGATCGCAGTCGGTGTAGCGCAAGGCGGTGGCCAACCCCGCCGTGGCATCCGGGTCGCCGCACGTAAGCAACGGCACCCCGTCTCGCACGGTGACCTGGACGAGCGTCAACAAGGACATGCCGCGATGGCCGAAGACCAAGAGGCGGGTCTCACCCTCGACGAGCGCAGAGCTCGAATCGAAGGCCATGGGGCCGGCGAAGGAAGGGACGGCGAGCTGCTGCAGCACGGCCTCGCGCGGCTCGCTCGCGACCTGCAAGGCGTCGAGGTCTACGAGCGAGAGCCAACCTGAGGCGAACCTTCGATCGAAGTTAGAACTCGACACGACGGCGAACCTGCGCTCGGGCGCCGTGCTCACCTCGGGCAGCACGGTGATCGCGTTGGGGTAGTAGAAGGCCCCCTCGGGAGGCGGGAGCGAATTCGCCTCGCTCGCGATACAGCCGGCCAAGAACGCGAGCACGAGGAGCGAGCCTGCGCTCCGCGCGCGCAACGGCAATTGAAAATGGCTAGCATCTGACTTCATCGCGGCTCGCCTTGTAGTCTTTCTGTCCAAGGCCGACAAGCGAAGCGCGACCGCGATCAACAAGTGCACACCAGGTTGCGGTCACCGTACGCGTTGTCTACCCGCCCGACCGGCGGCCAGTACTTGTGCCCGTATGGGCCGAAGGTCGCGAGCGCCCCGAGCTCACGCGGATAGGGGCGGTCCCAGGTGTCGGCGGAGACCACGGCCGCCGTGTGCGGCGCGAGCTTGAGCGGGTTTAGCGCGCGATCGAACTCGCCGCGCGCGATCGCCTGGATCTCGCCATGAATGGCGATCATGGCGTCGCAGAACCTGTCGAGCTCGACCTTGGGCTCGCTCTCGGTCGGCTCGATCATCATCGTCCCGGCGACCGGCCACGACATCGTCGGCGCGTGGAAGCCATAGTCCATGAGGCGCTTGGCGACGTCGTCCACCTCTACGCCGCACAGCGCCTTCGCGGGCCGGAGATCGATGATGAGCTCGTGCGCCACCCGGCCGCCCGGCCCGCGGTAGAGCACCGGGAAGTAGGGATCGAGGCGCTGCGCCATATAGTTCGCGTTGAGGATGGCCACCTCGGTGGCCCGCGTAAGGCCCGCACCGCCGAGGAGCCGCAGATACATCCACGCGATGGGCAGGATGCTCGCGTTGCCCAAGGGGGCGGCCGCCACCGCGCCTACCCGCCCCGTCGCGGAGACGGCGGCCAAGGGGTGGCGCGGCAAGAATGGCGCGAGCGCCGACGTCACCGCGATGGGTCCCGCGCCGGGCCCGCCACCGCCGTGCGGGAGCGCGAACGTCTTGTGCAGGTTCAAGTGACAGACATCGGCGCCGAGCTCGCCCGGCCGCGCGAGGCCGACGAGCGCGTTCATGTTGGCGCCGTCCATGTAGACGAGGCCACCGTGCTCATGGATCGCCTCGCAGATCTCCACGATCGATCCCTCGAAGACGCCGTGCGTCGAGGGGTAGGTGATCATCAGGGCCGCGAGGTCTTCGCGGTGCGCGCGCGCCTTCTGCCGCAGATCTTCCACGTCGACGTTGCCCTGCGCATCGCAAGCTACGACCTCGACCGTAAGGCCGGCCATGGCCGCGCTCGCCGGGTTGGTGCCGTGCGCCGAGCGCGGGATGAGACATACGCGGCGGTGACCTTCGCCGCGCTCCTCGTGGTAGCGACGGATGACGAGCAGGCCCGCGTACTCGCCCTGCGAGCCGGCGTTCGGCTGCAAGGACACCGAAGGGAGGCCGCAGATCTCACCGAGCATCGCGGTAAGCTCGCCCTCGAGGCGCCGGTAGCCTGCCTGCTGCGCGTCGGGCGCGAACGGGTGCACCTCGGCGAAGCGCGGCCAGGTGAGAGGGAGCATGGCGGCGGTGCCGTTGAGCTTCATCGTGCACGAGCCCAAGGGGATCATCGCCGCATCGAGCGCGAGGTCCTTCTGCGCGAGCCGGTGCATATAGCGCAGCATCGCCGTCTCGCAGTGATGGCTGTTGAACACCGGCTGCAAGAGGTAGCTCTGCGCGCGCCGTAACGACGGCGGTATGCCAAGCTCGGTCAAAGGCGCCTCGCCTAAGATCGCCTCGGGGTGGCCGGTGATGACCTCGACGAGCTTTTGCACGTCGCGCTCGGTCGCAAGCTCATCGAACGCCACACCAACCTCGTGCTCGCCTATGCGCCGTAAGTTCATGCCTCGCGCCAACGCGGCGTCGAGCACGACATTTGCGCGGCGCGCCCCCGTGTGCACGTGCAAGGTGTCGAAGAAGGAGGAGTGGACGAGCCGCGCCGAAGACCGCGCGATGGCCGCGGCCAGCCGCAGCGTAAGGTCGTGCACCCGCTCGGCGATCGCCAAGAGCCCGCGCGGCCCGTGATAGACGGCGTACATCCCGGCGACGATGGCGGGCAGGGCCTGCGCCGTACAGATGTTGCTCGTGGCCTTGTCGCGACGAATGTGCTGCTCGCGCGTCTGCAAGGCGAGGCGCAGCGCGGGCTTCCCCGAAAAGTCGCGCGAGACCCCGACCACGCGCCCGGGCAGGAGCCGCTTCAAAGCCTCGGTCGTGGCCAAGAAGGCGGCGTGCGGCCCCCCGCAGCCGAGCGGCATGCCGAAGCGTTGCGCCGAGCCCACGGCGATGTCGGCCAAAAGCTCGCCGGGCGAGCGGAGCAGGCAGAGGGCGAGCAGATCGGTCGCGAGCACGGTGAGGGCGGAGGCGGCGCGGGCGCGCGCCAAGACCTCGCTCGGATCGCGCACCGACCCGGTGGTCGAAGGATAAGAGAGGAGGACGCCAAAGACCTCGAGCGCGGCGAAGTCGGCTTCATGGGCGCAGCCGACATGGAGCTCGATCCCGAGCGCGCGTGCCCGCGTCGCGAGCACCGCGAGGACCTGCGGGTGGCAATCGTCGCTCGCGAAGAACGCGCTTCGCTTCCCCCCGCTCGCGGCGCGGCACATCACCATGGCCTCGGCCGCGGCCGTCGCCTCGTCGAGCAAGGAGGCGTTGGCGATGGGGAGGCCGCAGAGCTCACTCACCATGGTCTGGAAGTTGAGGAGCGCCTCGAGCCTGCCCTGCGAGATCTCGGCCTGATACGGAGTATATTGAGTATACCAACCCGGGTTCTCGAGGACGTTGCGCAAGATGACGGGCGGGGTCGCGGAGGCGTAGTAGCCCATGCCGATGAAGCTCTTGGCAAGCTTGTTCTCGCCCGCGATCGACGTAAGCTCGCGCAAGAGCTCGTGCTCGCCGCGGGGCTCTTTTAGCGCGAGCGGCCGGGCGCTCTTGATCTTCGCGGGCAGGGCCTCCTCGACGAGCGCCTCGAGGGACGCGGCGCCGAGCACGGCCAGCATCTCCGACACGTCTTCTGGGCTCGGGCCGATGTGGCGCGAAGAGAACTCTCGAGGGCCGGTCATAGCGTCGCGAGCAGCGCCTCGTAGTCCGCGGCCGACAACAAGGAGGCCTCGTCCTGACCCTCATCGATCGCAAGCTCGATGAGCCACGCGACCCCGAACGGATCTTGATTTATGAGCTCGGGCTTAGCGGTCAGCTCCTCGTTGACCGCCACCACCTTGCCCGAGAGCGGGGCGAAGAGATCGGAGACCGCCTTGACCGACTCCACCGTACCGAAGGCCGCGCCCGCGGTGACGCGCGCGCCGACCGCCGGCAGATCGACGAAGACGACGTCTCCGAGCTGTTGCTCGGCGTGCGCGGTGATGCCCACCTTGGCGGTGACGCCCGCGCGCAAGAGCCACTCGTGGTCCTTCGTGTACTTACGATCGGCAGGTACGCTCATGTCTTTCCTCGCACGTAAAAAGGAGTGGATACGACCGTGGCCAAGACGCGCTGGCCGCGGATATCGATCTCGACCTCGGTCCCGACACTGGCCATGGCCGCGGGCACGTAGCCCACCGCGATGGGCAGAGAGAGGGACGGCGAGAACGTGCCGCTCGTGACCGCGCCTTGCGCCGCGCCCTCGTGGTAGATCACGTGGCCGTGCCGCGCGATGTTGCGCCCTTTGATGATCTTGAGCCCGACCCAGCGCCGCGCCGGCCCCTTTGCGGTCACTTCTGCGAGCGCTGCGCGGCCGATGAAGTCGCCCTTGTCGAGCTTGACCGCGAAGCCGAGGCCGGCCTCGAGCGGGTTATGCGTAAGATCGATGTCACTGCCGTAGAGCGGGTACTTCATCTCGAGGCGCAAGGTGTCGCGGGCCCCGAGCCCGCACGGCACGAGGCCGAGGCCCTCGCCGGCAAGCTCGATGGCGCGCCAGAGCTCCTCCGCCCGCGACGACTCGCAGTAGAGCTCGACGCCGTCCTCGCCGGTGTAGCCGGTGCGGGCGACGCGCGTCACGATCCCGGCCACCTCGCCGTCGGCGAAGCAGAAAGGGCGCAGCGCAGCAAGCTCGATCGAGGTGAGCTTCGAGAGCAGCTCGATCGCGCGCGGCCCCTGGAGCGCGAGCTGCGCGTGCGCGTCCGAGACGTCGCGCACCCGGCAGCGAAACCGCGCGGCCACGGCGAGGATGTGGGCGAGATCGGCGTCCTTGCGGCCGGCGTTGACGCAGAGGAAGAAGCTCTCACAGCTCTCGCGATAGACGATGAGATCGTCGACGATGCCGCCCGCCTCGACGCACATGAAGGCGTACGCGGCCTTGCCATCCGCGAGTCGGGAGATGTCGTTGGTGACCAGGTACTGGACCGCGCCGAGCGCGCCGGGCCCATCGATGATGATCTCGCCCATGTGCGAGACGTCGAACAAGCCCACCGCCGTGCGCACGGCCAGGTGCTCGGCGATGATGCCCGCAAACTGCACGGGGAGATGCCACCCGGCGAAGTCGACGAACCTGCCGCCGCGCTCTTGCTGCACGCCATAGAGGGGGGTGCGCCGCGCGGTGCTCATCGCAAAAGCTTGCCGCGCGCGATGGCCACGGTGTTGGCGAGCAACATGGCGATGGTCATCGGCCCTACCCCGCCAGGCACCGGCGTTATCGCGCGCGCCCGCGCCGCCGCCGCCGTAAACTCCACGTCGCCTACGAGCTTGCCGCCGACGCGGCTCGTACCGACATCGATCACCACGGCGCCCTCCTTGATAAAGTCGCCCTTGATGAGACCAGGCTGCCCCACCGCCGCTACGACGACCTCGGCGCGCCGGACCTCCTCGGCGAGCGCGACCGTGCGCGAGTGACACATGGTGACCGTGGCGTGCCGCTCGAGGAGCAGGTGCGCCATGGGCTTGCCGACCATGGCGCTGCGCCCTATCACCACGGCGCGCGCGCCTTTGAGCTCGACGCCGGCAAGATCGATGAGCCGCATGACGCCCGCCGGGGTGCAAGAGCGCGGCCCCGGCATGCCCGCGACCAGCCGGCCGAGGTTTTGAGGATGCAGGCCGTCGGCGTCTTTATCGGGGTCGATGCGCAGGACCACGCGGCGGTCGTCGAGGCCTTTGGGGAGCGGGAGCTGGACGATCAT
>CAYXQW010000095.1:0-9141 GCA_964466695.1 uncultured Bdellovibrionales bacterium | reverse complement strand
AGCTCGGCGGGCATCACGATGCCGGTCAAGACGAGGGTGAGGATAGGGATGAGAGGGTCGTCGTCTTCCGAGGAGGCGAAGTAGTCTTGCAAGGAGCGAGGCTGCGAGCCTTGCGCGGTCAAGAGCTGCTGCACGGAGCTCGAGCAACCGAGCTCGCCGGCCAGCTCGGCCATGCCGTCGCCGAGGACGAAGCGCAGGTCGCCGAGCTCTGCCTGGAGACTGTCGCGCAGCTCCTGCGAGTAGGCGCGCACACCTTCCTCAATGGCGGTGAGCAACTTCATCCCGCTCTTGTTCGCGGCCAGCTTGCCCAAGGGGCCGAAGCTCGCGCGCACCGACTCGTCGCTCAACATGCGGCTCGTGACGTAGTCGTGCTGATCGCGCAGCCAGCGCGCGAGCTCGGGTTTCGATAGGATACCGAGCCGGATGGCGGCGGCGCCGAACTGCAACCCCTCGGTGCGCATGACCTCGTCGATGGCCGCGAGCTGCTCGGCGCCGAGGGCCCCGCGTTGCTGCAAGAGGTGGCCGAGTCGCTCTTCGCCCAAGGAAGACGCGGCCACCGTCGGGGCGCCGCTGGCGTAGCCGATCATGCGCACGGCGCCGCCTTGCACGAGCTTGAGCGCGCCGGTGAGCTTGCGCCGCGCGGGGCGCAAGAGCAAGCTCGGGATCTCCCATCGCGCTACGACGATGTCCGTGTCTTGGTTCTGAAGCCTTGCGAGATCTATTGGACTCATTGGTTTCGCGGTGTCGCCCTATGCTTGAACACTACCAAGCCTTGGGCCCGCCAACAACTCAACCTTGGCGCAAGGTGGCGCGACGGCGCACGAAGCGTTTCTTGTCGATGAAGAACTCCGCGTCGAGCAAGGGCGGCAAGGCGGTGCCTTCGCCGCCTATCTGCCACCCGTAGGTGCAGAGCAACGCCGCGGCGCGCTGCTCGATGCGCGGGCGATTATCGTCATGGAGCACGATCGCGCCGAGTTGTTCTACTGCGAGGCTTAGCGTCTCGCCCGCGAGCGTGCCGTTACGCGCGGCGCTCTCGATGAGATCCATCACCGCGAAGCGCACCTCGTCAGTGTGATCTCCCAAGAACGCGACGAGCTCTCGCAAGACGCGCGGGTGAGCACGGTGGGGCATGAGCTCCAAGACGAGCTGGTGCTTGGCCTCGCTCGCACGATAATCGTCGGGGCCGTACTTTTTGAGCGTGGCGAGCATGAGGTCGACCGTGGCGTCGTCGCCCGCGATGCGTCGATAGGCTCGCAGCGCGTATGACAGATGTTTTTGCGTCCCCACGTATGCGGCGAGCGGCGCGAGCGCGGGCTCGCCTACCTCCACCAGACGATCTTCGAGCCATTGCTTCTCGTCCTCGTCGGCGATGTGGCTCGAGGCGTTGCTCGCGAAACGCTTGACCACACCACAGAGCGAAAGTTCGCTGCCCTCGGCCAAGAGCCTCTGCATCTCGCGCATGCGTACGTCGGGCTGCGCGAAGGGGTTCGCCGCGAGCTTGGCTATCTTGTTGATTTTTTCAGGAGAGAGAGACCGCTTGCCGAAGATGGCGAAAAGACCCATTTCACACCGTCCTTGTCGAGGTCGTAGCTCATAGCACCACCTCTACGAGGACGAAATCCCGCCACGCTTGAGCACTCCGAGGCAGATATGCACGCTGCCGTCGGGGTTCACACGCACTCTCTCCCCGCGCTCGTCGATCTTCACCAAGGTCGGCTGCCGGCACTTGGGACAAGGAGCGAGCCTGCCCGGACCGCCCTTGATGCTCGGCGATGCAGGCTTAGACCGATCGGTCACGCGCGCATGCCCGCCGCGTTCATGCGGAGCTTGGTGGCCTTATTCGTAGAATCTTCGGGGTAGGTCGCGAGATCGAAGTACTCTTGCACCTCGCTCAGAGGGAGGCGGAAGATGCCGTCGTTCGCGCCGTCGAAGCCGGGGCCGGCGCTCATGGTGCCGTCGCGGTTTATCACCACGCCAGGCTCGTAGTAGCCCCAGGGGTTGCGCAAGGTGACCATGACCTCGCCCGTCGCCGGATCTCTTTCGCAGCCGAGCACCGTATACATGTGACCCGAGGGCAAGCCGTCGGCGATGAGGGGATCATCGCTGCATATGGTTCCGAGGAGCACGGTTTCCCCGACGTTGGCGCCCATGAGCACGTCCGCAAGCTCGCTCTCCGAGGTCACGCGCGGGTCGCAGAGCTCGGCGTGCCTGCCGGTGAGCGCGAAGTAGGCCTCGTCGCCCAAGCCGCCTTGGCCCACGGTCTCGTAGCCCTGGTCCACGCTTCCCGTCTCGCTGCGGTACATGGCGTAGGCCTTCTCGTAGATGGCGACCCACATCTCGTCCTTGCCGTCGCCGTCGTTGTCGTGGGTCTGCGCGTAGGCCTCGATACCGTCCTCGTCGCGCAGGATGTCGCTGTTGACGGTGATGACGCGCGGCCGCGACCCGCCCTGGCCGTCGTCCTCGTAGAAGGTCACGTCGTAGACCTTGCGGCCCGTGGCGGGATCTGTGCGCTCGGAGATGTTGTCGCGGATGATCCCCGGCTCGTTGGTGGCAAGCCCCGCGAGCGTGGAGAGGAAATAGCAATCGCCGATCTCGGCACCTTGCTCCACGTCGGAGGCACGCGGGCCCTCGACGCCGCGCGCGTCCTCGCCGAAGAGCTCCTCGCCCTGCATATAAGTGGGGTCATAGCCGGCGATCGCCGAAGGGGTAGTACCCTCCCCGACGTCTTGAGGCCCGACCGTTGGAGGCCCAACCGCCGCATCGCCGCCGCCTGGCGTGACACCCTGGAGCTGCTGCATAACCGCCTGCATGAACTGCTGAACGAACGCGGTCATCTGCGCCGCGATCGCGTCCCAGGCCACAAAGACGCTCGGGTCGAAGCGACGAGCCATGTTCTCAGCGAAATTGGGGGCGTACGGGTTCAACGAGTAACCGCTCGCGGCGTTGGGGTCGAAGAGCGACGCCAACGGGCCGAACCGCGTGCTCGCAAGCTCGAAGCCGTCTCCCGCGATCGCGAACGAAGCGTAGGCCGACGTGCTCGTAATCGTGACGCCATCTTTGGTGGTGGTGCTGGAAGAGAAAGAAGCGGTGGTCTGGGAGAAGAGGGGCGAGGCTTTGTTCTGATCGTTTATGGTAGTCATAGCGTGTGGCGCTCCGCTAACGGGTGTTTCCGTATCTACACGGCAGCCGGTCTTCGCGGCTAGTCTTGACGCTCACGGGTGTGGCTCTATCTTCAGCCGAGGTACCGAGAGAGGCTTGTGGTGACGATGAAAAAAAGCGGCGATCTCTATGCCACGCTCGGTGTGGAAAAGACGGCCAGCGCCGACGAGCTGCGTCGCGCCTATCGCAAGCTCGCGCGCAAGCTCCACCCCGACGTGAACCCGGGCGACAAGGCCGCCGAGGACCGCTTCAAAGAAGTCTCGGCCGCCCACGAGGTCTTGTCCGACCCCAAAAAGCGCGCCCTCTACGACGAGTTCGGCGAAGGCGGCTTGCGCGAGGGCTTCGACGCCGAGAACGCACGACAATACCAGAAGTGGGCCGACAGAGGGGGGGCTCGGCCGTCGCCGGGTGGCCGCGGATTTGCGAGCTCCTTCGACTTCGCCGACATCTTCGGAGAGTTCTTCGGCGGCGAGGGTCATGCGCCCAAGGGACAGGATCTGCTCGCCACGGTCGAGGTGGAGCTCGGCCAGGCGTTGCGCGGCACCGAGGTCAGGCTCGAGGTGCCGATAAACGGCGCCACCGAGGTGGTCACCGTGCGCATCCCGGCCGGCGCGGACGAAGGCTCGCGCTTGCGCGTGCCGGGGCGAGGCGCCGTGACAGGTGCGGGCGGAGCGCGCGGCGACCTCATCATCGAGACCCGCGTGCGGCCGCATCCATACTTTCAACGCCGTGGGCTCGATCTGTTCTTGCGCCTGCCGGTGACGCTCGCCGAGGTTTATGGCGGCGCCGCGGTGACGGTGCCCACGCCCACGGGCGAGGTCAAGCTCCGCGTCCCCGCGCGTTCGCAGAACGGCGACGAGCTGCGCCTGCGCGGCAAGGGCGTCGCGCGCGGCAACAAGCGCGGCGACCTCTACGTCACGCTCGACGTGCGCATGCCCGACAGCGAAGACGAGGCCCTGGCCGCGGCCCTGCGAGAGGCGGAGAAGAGCTACACCGTCCCGGTGCGTCAAAACATTCGTCTGTGACCGTTGACACCGATTACGCGCAACCTAGATTCGGCTCGTAGTCGAAAAACACCGATGTCTAAAGAACACGAAAGGAGGAGAGAAATGTTTGGTCACGAGCTCAAGTTGGCGAACACATGGGATCCCTGGCGGGAGCTCAGTCGCTTGCAAAACGAGGTGAGTCGCCTGTTCGGGGTAGATGCGACGTCGAGGTCTTCACGCGTCCCCGCGGTCAACGTCTGGACGAACGATGACGGGGCCGTGCTGCGGGCGTTGCTGCCGGGCTTCGAGAAGGACAACATCGACATCTCGGTGCTCGGCGACTCGGTGACGATCGCGGGCTCTCGGGAGGAGCGCGACGACAAGAAGGACGCCACCTGTCATCGCCGCGAGCGCGAGTACGGGAGCTTCTCGCGGACGTTGCAGCTCCCGTTCCGGGTAGAGGCCGAGGCGGTGACGGCGGCCTTCAAAAATGGCGTGCTCGAGCTCACGTTGCCGAGAGCCAACGCCGACAAACCAAAGCGCATCGCGGTAAAGGCGAGCTGAAAAGGAGGAAGATCATGAGCAACCAACTGGAGAGACATGACAGCAACGCCATCGGTAGCCGTGTGGAGAGGGCGAGCAGCAGGCCGTTTGTGGCTCCCGCGGTGGACATCGCGGAGACAACGGAGAGCTTGGTGCTCACCGCCGACATGCCCGGCGTCGATGAGAGCTCGGTGGAGGTGACGCTCGAGCAAGACGTGCTCACCATCGAGGGTCGTCTTTCGAGCGAGGCCCCTCCCGGGTACACGCTCGGTTTCCACGAGTATGACGAAGCCGATTACCGGCGCGTCTTCACGCTCGCGACCGAGATCGACCGGGAAAAGATCGCGGCCAAGGTGAGCCATGGCGTCTTGCGATTGACGCTGCCGAAGAGCGAGCCGGCCAAGGCCCGCAAGATCAAGGTCGCCGCGGGCTGACAACACGACCGCACGTTATTCCGCGACCGTCCCCAAGATGCGCTACGATAAGCTCCTTGTGAGGAGCGATCGAATGGGCAGAGTCAACTTCATCGTGCACGGCGGACGGCGCATCTTGCATCTCGACTTCAGTCGTTGCTCGAAGGCCGAGCTCCAGAAGGTCATGGGCGAGGCGAAGCAGACAATCGCGCGCGAGCCGCGCAACTCGGTGCGCACGCTCTCGGATTTTACGGAGGTCGCGGCCGACAACAGCTTCACCAACGGGCTCGCCGAGTTCGCGAAGCACAACAAGCCCTATGTGCGCGCCGCGGCGCTCGTCGGGATCAAGGGAGTGAGCCGCCTCATCTTGAGCGCCGTACGGCTCATCAGCAAACGCGATCTGCGCGTCTTCGACACCGTCGAGGAGGCGAAGGACTGGCTCGCCGCCATCGAGGATTGAGCGCTTTGCGCTCGCGAGGTCGCATGTCCAGAGCAGCTAGCGCGCCCGCGCCATGCCCGCCGTGGTTACGGCTCGAGCTCGTGCCCGATCTTAGCGCGCTCGCGCGGCTCGAGGCCAAGATCCTCGGGGGGGAGGCCGGCGAGGCGGCGCTCGTCGCGAGCTATCGCGCGCAAAGGCGCGCCTACAGACTCTCGCTCGCCTACCCTCACCTCGCCGCGTGCAGCACCGGCGAGCACCGGCTGCCGGCAGTAGACTACACGTTCTTCGCCCATGACTTCGCGCCCAAAGAGCTCTTGCTGTCGGCGACGGAGCTGCACGATCTGCGCTTGCACGATTCGCGTCTTCGTCCCGAGGTGCAAGCTTACCTCGAGGCGCTCGCGCCGCTTTCGCCGAGCGAAGAAGCGAACGCGCCATGGCTGCGGCGGATCGTCGAGGCGCAAGGTACGCCCGCACGAGGCGAGCTCGTCCTCGATGTCTTCGCCGCCTTCGGCAAGGCCCACGGAAAACTTTTGACCTGGTGTGCCATGCCCGTGCAGGAGGCCTCGCTCGACCTCCAAGGCAACCCTTGCCTCGGTTGGCGCTTACCTACGCGCGCCGCTTTGTTTCATCACCGCGCGTGTCAGATCATAGCGCGCGACCCGAGCGTCGCCGCGGGCGTGATGCTCGCGCTCGAGACGTTGTTCTGGCGCGACGGCGGCCTTCTTGGCGTGACCTTCGCCGAGCTTTCGGCGGTCTTCGCCGAGCTCGGGCCGCTCGAGGCACGTTCGGCCACCCTGTCGCCTGATTAAGTGTAGGCCAAGGAGGCGGCGTCGCTCACGCCGTCGCGCCCTCGCCGCTTGGCGTCGTACATGGCCTGGTCGGCGAGCGCGAGGAGATCGGCCGCTTCGCTCGCGTCGCTCGGATAGGTCGCGACGCCGAAGCTCGCCGTGACCGCGACGTCAGGGACGTCGTTCACCGCTGCCGCGTTGCTTACCGCGCCGCGCAGGCGGTTAGCCAACACCAACGCTCCGGGCTTCGGGGTTTCGGGCATCACCACCACGAACTCGTCGCCGCCGTAGCGCACGCCGCGGTCGGTGTCGCGGATGATGCCGCGCACGATCCCGGCGACGTGCCGCAAGAGCGCCGAGCCCGTGGCGTGACCGTGCGTGTCGTTGACGAGCTTGAAGTGATCGAGGTCGAAGAACATCACGCTGAGCTCATGATGGTAGCGCCGCGCGCGCCAGAGCTCCTCCTCCAAAAAGCGGCGCAAGAAGCGCGCGTTGTAGAGCCCCGTCCACTCATCGGTGATCGTGAGCTGCTGCACGCGCTCGAAGGTGCGGGCGTTGTCGATGGCGACGGCGGCGAAGTCGGCGAAGGGGGTCAAGATCTCGAGGTGCTCGCGCGTGTAAGGGATGTTGTCGCCCGCGCCTTTGACGAGCTCGATGACGCCCAAGAGCTCACCGCGACAGACGAGCGGCGCGCACAAGATGCTCGAGGTGTGGAAGCTCGAGGCCGAGTCCATGCGCGGGCAGAAGCGCGGGTCGTCGGCCACCTTGGGCACGACCACGCCCTCCTTGCGCGCGGCGACCCAGCCCGCGATCCCCTCGCCGATCTGCAAGCGCATCCCCATGATCGATGGGCCCGCCGCCCCCTCGGCGACCGCGAAGTAAAGATCGTGTCGCTGCTCGTCCACGAGCAGCACCGACCAGTCGCTCGGCTTTAAGAGCTGGGTCAACGAGCGCCCCACCGCGCTCATGACGTCGTCGAAGACGAGGTTGCCCGTGAGCGCCTTGCCCACCTCAGCCAGGGCCGAGAAGAGGTCTAGCTGGCGTGTGAGCTCGGGCAATAGCGAGGCGGTGTCCACTCCCGATGTCGAAGGGCTCATGCCGGAGAGCATATCCCCAACTCCGAGATAGCGGGAAGCCTTCTAAACGTCTTCGCCGCGAAAACGCTGTAATCGTCGCTGTTTTTCATGGGCTTCTACGCGAGCCTTGTCGAGCTTCTCCCACGCTTTTTCCCTGCGTGCGTTTTGCGCTTTTTCGACGGTCTCACGCGCGGCTCGTGTTTTGGGCGAGAGCTCGCCGGGTGGCGCGGGTCTTTGGGCGCTCGCCGTGCGCAGGGAGATCGCAGGTTTGCTGAGCGCGCGCTGGACGGTCTTTTTGGCGCCGGTTTTTTTTCGCATGCGTATAGTCTAGCGCGCGGCGCGGCGGCGTTTGAAGACGTAGAACAGCAAGTATAACGACGGCAGGAGCACGACCGCGCCTGCGGCGAGCGCGAGCAAGACGAGCTTTAAGGTGCGGGCGGGGGCGGCCGCGGCGGCGATGGTGAAGTCGGGAAAGACCAGGTAGGGGTGCTGCGCCTTGGCGAAGCCGGCGACAAAGAGCGTGCCGAGCGCGACGGCGGCGGCGCGCGCGTGCGCGAAGTGTCCTCGCCAGAGGGTGAGAGCCGCGAGCGCGGCGGCGAGGAGGGCGGCGACGAAGAGCCACGGCGCGGCGACGAGGCTCGCGTAGAAGCGCGGCGCCGCGATGGCCGCGTACCGCAAGACCGCGACGGCGGCGACGAGGAGCAGGCAAAAGGCGACGAGGGCGCGGCGGCGAAAGTCGTAGGCGAGCTCGCCCTCGGCCTCGACCGTCAAGTAGACCGCCGCCAAGAAGACGAAGAGGCAGAGGGTGAAGACCCCGACGAGGAGCGAAAAGGGGGTGAGCCAGGTCGCGAGGTAGTCGCCCTGGAAGACGCCTCCTACGAAGCGCAGCCGGCCTTGAGCCGTGGCTCCGAGGATGGTCCCGAGCATGAGGGGCGCGGCGGCGCTGCTCGCCGCGAACAGGAGACGCCAGCGGCGAAGGTAGGTGCCGCCTGGGCGGTCGTAGGCGCGAAAGACGAACGCGGCCCCGCGCAGGACGATGCTCACGAGCATGATGACGATGGGTACGAACAGGGCCACGGACAGGGCGGCGAACACCTCGGCGAAGCAGGTGAAAAGGAGCACCACGAGCAGGATGAGCCACACGTGGTTGGTCTCCCAGACCGGCCCGATGGCGTGCTCGATGAGCTCGCGCTGCTCCTTGGCGCGCGGGTCGCGGGCCGAGAGATCGAGGACGCCGCCGCCGAAGTCGGCGCCGCCGAGCAGGGCGTAGAGCAACCCGCTTACCGCCATAACCGAGGCCACGGCGAGCGCCGCGCTCATGACTCGAGCTCCGTCTGGTCGGCGAAGCGGATCTGACGACCGATGAGGCTCACCACCGTGACCGACAAGAAGGCGAAGAGGCCCATGAAGATCCAGAAAGGCACCGCGAGGTTGGGCACGGGGGTGACGGCGTCGCGCGTGCGCATGAGCCCCTCGATGACGAAGGGCTGGCGGCCGAGCTCGGTCACCATCCACCCTGTCTGCAGGGCGAGAAACCCGAGCGGCGAGGAGAGGGCGAGCAGGCGTAAATAAAGCGGGTGGTCGGGCAGCGCGAAGCCCTTGCGGAATGAGAGATAGAGCCCGAGGAGCGCGGTGAGGGCGATGATCGTGCCGCAGCCCACCATGACCTGAAAGGCGATATGGACGAGCGGTACGTTGGGCCAGTCTTCGCGGGGGAAGGCCGTAAGCCCCGAGACC
>CAYXQW010000094.1:599-9156 GCA_964466695.1 uncultured Bdellovibrionales bacterium | reverse complement strand
GCGCGAGCTCGAGGTCCCCGCCCCCGCTCCCGCCCCCGAGCCCAAGGCCGGCGCAGATCCTCTCCTCGCCTGGGCGCTTCACCCCATCGACCGCTCGCGCTACGAGACCGTGCTCGAGGCGCACGAGCTCGCCCCCATCCTCGCCGCGGCCAAGGACGAAGGCGAGCTCGCTATAGATCTCGAGACGACGTCGCTCGAACCGAACCTCGCCGAGATCGTGGGCATCGCCCTCGCCGTGCGCAAGCTCCCGCCGTGCTACGTCCCCGTCGCTCACCGCTACCTCGGCGTGCCGAGGCAACCCTCTCTCGACGAGGTGCTCGCGCTCTTGCGTCCCGTGCTCGAAGACGGCGCGATCAAGAAGCTCGGGCAGAACCTCAAGTACGACATGATCATCCTGCGGCGCGCCGGCGTCGAGCTCGCCGGCATCGGCGACGACAGCATGATCGCCGCCTACGTACAGGACCCCGCGCGACCGTCGTACTCGCTCGACGCGCTCGCCCGCGAGAAGCTCGGGCACGAGACCATCCGCTACGCGGACGTGGCCGGCAAGGGCAAGTCCCAGATCCCATTCGAGGAGGTGGATATAGGCGCCGCCACCCGCTACGCCGCCGAGGACGCCGACGTGGCGCTGCGCCTGTGCCACGTCTTGCGCGACGAGGTGCGGGCGTCTGGCCTCTCCGAGCTCTACGAGCAGGTGGAGCTGCCGCTCGTGCCGGTGCTCGCAAATATGGAGCGCGCCGGCGTCCGCGTCGATGCCGCGTGCCTTCGTGAATTCGGCCGCGAGCTCGAGGAGCGCCTCGGCGACATCGAGGCGCGGGCGCACGCGCTCATCGGCGAGAAGGTAAACCTCGCGTCGCCGAAGCAACTGCAAGTGCTGCTGTTCGACAAGCTCGGCCTTACGACCGCGCGGCGCACCAAGACCGGCTACTCGACCGACCAGGAGGTCTTGGAGACGCTCGCGGCCGAGCACGAGGTGCCGCGCGTGATCCTCGAGCACCGCGCGCTCGCCAAGCTCAAGAGCACCTACGTCGACGCGCTCGTACGCATGGTGAACCCGGCGACGGGGCGCGTCCACACGAGCTTCAACCAGACCGGCACGGCCACGGGCCGGCTCTCGAGCTCGGATCCCAACCTGCAAAACATCCCCATCCGCACGCCCGACGGCAGGCGCATCCGCGCCGCCTTCATCGCCGAGCCCGGGCATGTGCTCATCGCCGCCGACTACTCGCAGATAGAGCTGCGCTTGATGGCGCACCTCTCGCAAGACGAGCGCTTCATCGAGGCCTTTCGTCGCGGCGAGGACATCCACCGGCGCACGGCCGAGGAGATCGTCACGGGCGGCGCCCCGGCCGACGCCGAGGCCCGGCGGCGTGCCAAGGCGATAAACTTCGGCATCCTCTACGGCCTCTCCGAGTACGGTCTCGCACAGCGGCTCGGCATCCCGCGCAAGGAGGCCGCGGCCTATATCGCGCTCTACTTCTCACGCTACCCGCGCATTCGTGGGCACCTCGATCGCACTATCGAGGAGGCGCGCGAGCGCGGTTACGTGAGCACCATCCTCGGCCGGCGGCGCTTCTTGCCCGACCTTCGGAGCCAAAACCGCACGCTCCGGCAGGGCGCCGAGCGCATCGCCATGAACACCCCCATCCAGGGCTCGGCCGCAGACCTCATCAAGGTGGCGATGGTGAAGGTAGCGCATGAGCTCGTGGCGCGAGGCCACGAGGCGCGCCTCCTCTTGCAGGTGCACGACGAGCTCGTGCTCGAGGCGAAGGAGGCCGAGCAAGAGGCGGTGACAGCGCTCTTGCGCGAGGCGATGACCACGGTGCTGCCGCTCGAGGTGCCGCTCGTCGTGGACACGGGCGCTGCTACGAGCTGGGCTCTGGCGCACAAATGAATAGGCGCGTAAAGAGACCGCAGAAGCCCGCGCTCACCTTGCAGAGCACCACGCTGTGGGACTACCCGTCGCAGCACTACGGCCGCGGCATGCAGGGCGACCGCGACTACGTCGGCGCCACGCCGTCCTACGTCATCTGGAACGTCATCGAGCGTTACACCCGCGAGGGCGACCTCGTGGTGGATCCCTTCTGCGGCTCGGGCACCACGCTCGACGTAGCCCGTGACACCGGGCGGCGCGCGCTCGGCTTCGACCTCGCGCCGCATCGCCCCGACATCACGGCGGCCGACGCGCGCGCTCTCCCCGTGGCCGACGAGGCGGCGCGGCTCGTGTTCCTCGACCCGCCATACGGAGATCACATCGACTACTCGCAAGACCCCCGCTGCATCGGCAAGCTGAGCCCGTTCGACGACGCCTTCTACCGCGCCATGCACGAGGCCTTGCGCGAGTGCTGCCGCATCCTCGCCCCCGAGGGTCACCTCGCGCTCTACGTCTGCGACTTCTACAAAAAGAGCCGCGGCTTCGCGCCCGTCGGCTTCGAGCTCTTCGCGAGCCTGTCGCAAATGCTCGTGCCCACAGACATCATCGCCGTGACGCGCCACAACAAGGCCTTGCAGCAAGGCAACTACCACAAGGCCGCCGCCGAGCAGGGCTTCTTCTTGCGCGGCTTCAACTACCTCTTTATCGCCCAAAAGCCCGCCCGCGTGACATCGCGCAAGTCGGGTGGTAAGACCCGTCCCCGCTCATGAGCCGCAAACGCATCCTCCTCGCCAACGACGACGGCATCCACGCCGCGGGCTTGAGGGCCCTGGCCGAGGCCCTCGAGGCCGTCGCCGAGGTCTGGGTCGTGGCCCCCGATCGCGAGCGCAGCGCCACGAGCCACGCCATCTCGCTCAACCGGCCGCTGCGGATGCACCAGGTGAGCGAGCGGGTCTACAGCATCGACGGCACCCCCACCGACTGCATCTACTTCGGCCTGCAGCGGGTGATGCCCGCGCCCCCCGATCTCGTGGTGAGCGGCATCAACGACGGCGCCAACCTCGGCAACGACGTGCTCTACTCCGGCACCGTGGCCGCGGCCATGGAGGGCGCCCTGTTCGGCTTCGGGGCCGTGGCCTTCTCGCTGTGCGCCTCCGAGAGCCGGCAAAACGGACCCACGCGGCCCGAGGGCTTCGCCGTGGCGGCGCAGGTGGCGCGCGAGCTGGTCGCCGCGGTGCTCGCCCGTCCCATGCCCGAGGGGGTGGTGCTCAACGTCAACGTGCCGCACCTGCCCCGCGAAGAGCTACGCGGAATCAAGCTCTGTCGGCTCGGCTACACCGACTGGGCCGACGCGGTGGTGGCGCGCGCGGATCCGCGCGGCCGCGAGTACTACTGGATCGCCGGGGAGCGCACCGGGCACGACGACATCAAAGACAGCGACAACAACGCGGTCGCCGAGGGGCACGTCTCTTTGACCCCCATCCACTACGACCTCACCGATCACCGCTCCTTCGCCTATACGCGCGGCCTAGAGCTCCCTGGGCTCTCGCGCCACGACGACGCGCTCGGGGACGTGCCGCTCGCGCACCCGCTGCATCCGCGCACCCGTAAGATCATCAAATAGCGCGAGAAATTTGCCGAAAGGCCATGATCTGCCCACAATCGGGGCAGCATGCGGTTACTGTCCTCCCTCATTCGACATCGCCCCTGGCTGCCCCGCGGCATCTCCGCCCTGTGCTTTACGACCTCCGTGGCGGCGTGCTCATCGCAGCTCGCGGCGCGCCCGGCCCACGCGGCCAACGCGCGCGAGGCCGCGCTGACCACCAAGGTGGTGGTGCAACCCGGCGAGACTTTGTGGCGCATCTCGCAGCGCTTCGGGCTCACGGTAGACGAGCTCGCGCGGCACAACAACATCTCCGATCCCACGAAGCTCTCCGCCGGCGTGGTGCTGCGCGTGCCGGGCGCACAAGAGGAGGCGAAGCCTCAAAGCTCCAAACCGTCGCGACTTAAGTCCGAGCCCACGAAGGCCGCGCCGACGCCGCGCGCGCCTACTACTGGGCTTCAGCGCGAACCGAAGAAAGAGGAGATCAAAAAACCAGCCTCTCCGCGCGAAAACGCCAAGCCGAGCTACCCGCTGCGGTGGCCGGTAAACGGCCGCGTCATCAAGCGCTTCGGTACGAGCCAGGGCGTGCGGCACGACGGCATCGACATCGTGGTGCCCGAAGGCACGCGGGTGCGCGCCGCCGCCGCGGGCAAGGTGGTGTTCTCCGGCAAGCACGGCGGCTACGGCAACTTGATCATCTTGCGCCACGACTCGGGGTTGGTGACGGTCTACGCGCACAACAAGCGCAACCTCGTGCGGAAGGGCGCGAAGGTGAGCGCCGGGCAGGACATCGCGTTCGTCGGCGAGGCGGCGCGCACCGGGATCGTGAAGCTGCACTTCGAGGTCCGCGAGGGCGTGCGCGCCCAAAATCCCATGAAGTATCTGCCACCGTAGGGCCTGCTTGTCGCGCGGGGTGAGCGAGGCTAAACTTCAACTACGAAAATCTCGCATGGGCACCTTCGACGAAAACACCAAGAGCAGCAAGATCGTCTTAAGCTCGACCCCGCCGGAGGCTCATCGGGCATATCTCATAGTCCTCGCGGGAGATCACCTCGGCAGCATGTACGAGGTGCGCTCGCGCATGACGCTCGGGCGCTCTTCACAAGCCGATATTCGCTTCGCCGACGACGGGGTCTCGCGCCAGCACGCCGCGGTCGAGATCGAGGACGAGGACGTCGTGATCGAAGATCTAGGGTCGCGCAACGGCACCTTCGTCAACGACGAATCCATCACGCGCAAGGCGCTCAAAGACGGCGACAAGATCCGCATCGGCCAGACCTCCATCCTCAAGTTCACCTACCACGACAACCTCGAGGAGAGCTTTCAGCGTCACCTCTACGACGCCGCGCTCCGCGACGGGCTGACCAACAGCTTCAACAAGCGCTACTTCCTCGAACGGCTCGCCAACGAGTTCGCGTACGCCCGCCGCCACGACACCGACCTCACCGTGATGATGCTCGACATCGACCACTTCAAGGCGATCAACGATGAGCACGGCCACGTGAGCGGCGACCACGTGCTCACCGAGTTTACGCGCGCCATCCAAGATTCGGTGCGCTGCGAGGATGTCTTCGCGCGCTTCGGGGGCGACGAGTTCGCGGCCATCTGCCGCGGGCTAGATCCGCCGAAGGCGCGCGCGATGGCCGAGCGGCTCCGCGAGTCGATCGCTCGCCTCGATTTTTATCTAGGCGAGCGGCTCGTGAAGATCACCGTCAGCATAGGCGTCGCCTCGCTCCCGGACGCCACGATCAAAGACTCCCTCGACTTCGCGCGCGCCGCCGACGAGGCCCTGTACGCGGCCAAGAAAGCCGGCCGTAACCAGGTGGCGGTGTACAGCCCCGCGACCTCGTAACCCCGATGCGCTCACGCACATGATTAAAGCCGCGGCCAACCCCGACAACCCGCGCCTCGGGCAAGACATCTTCGAGGCGCGCTTGACGGACACGCTCCTTGCGCGTGGGCTCGTGGCCACGGAGGGGATACAGGAGGCCTTGCGCCAGCAGGTGTTGCTCGGTGGACACCTCGCGACCAACCTCTGGGAGCTGCGCCTCGTAGACGGCAAGGAGCTGACCCAGCTCTCGGCCGAGCTGCTCAACATCGCCATCGCCGATCCTAAAGACGTGAGCCACGCCGCATCCGAGGTACGCCGGCTCTTCGCCCGCGAGCTCATCGAGCAGCTACGGGTGCTACCCATCCGCGTCGTCGGCTCGGTGTTGCAGGTCGCCACCGCCGAGCCGTGGGATCTGCTCACGCTCGGCCGCGCCGCCTATCACTGCGGCTACCCCGTGGAGCCCTTCTTCCTCGCCGAGGTCCCGCTCATCGCGCTCATGGAGAAGGTCTACGGCATCCCCGCCACGGCCCGCTTCTGGTTCGGCGTACAGACCAACGAGCTGCGCGCCCAGAGACAAGCCACGAGCGAAGGCGCGCTCGAGGGCGCGGACGTCTCGCGGCGCTCGGTGCTATTGAGCTACGTCGCCGCCGAGGTCGCGAAGCTCCGCGAGAGCCGCAAGCGCTACTCGACCAAGACACCACCCGCGCAACCCGAGGCGCCGGATGACAGCGTGGATCACCCGGGTGGATCGTCGCGAGGCGAGGCAGACCGTCGCCGAGGGGAGCGCGCACAGCCATCGACTCCGCAGTCGTATCTGGAGGATACGGCGAGGACGGCGGTGGCGAGCACGCTCGCCGCAGGCAGGTATGCCACGCCGCAGCAGATCAACCCGGGTGATCCACGCTGTGAGCCCGCGGCAGCGCCCGCGGTTGAAGATCGATCCCTCTGGCCGAGCGACGTCGGCATCGCCCCCGAGGCCGCCATCGACGCAGCAGCAGCAGCGGCCAGCGCCGCTCGCCTCGCACCGAGAGCCGCGACGTCCAGCTCCGCGGCGACGCCCAAAGACAGCGAGCGGCTCATCATCGCGCCGCTCGCGAGCTCTTTGGCCGCGGCCATCGAGCTCCCCCCCGCCCCCATCCTCACCCTCGACGAGGCCACGGCCGCGCTGAAGATCGCCCAAGATCGCGACGAGGTAGGGGGCGTCTTGTTGCGCTTCGCGCTCTCCAAATCGCGGCGCGCCATCGTCTTCGTGCGCCGCGCGCTGCTCTGGGCCGGGTGGTTGGGGGCGGGCGAAGGCGTGGATGTGCCGCACCTGCCGAGCCTCTTGATGCCTACCGCCCCGGGGACCATCTTCGGTCTGGTCGCCGACACGGGCGCGCACTACATCGGCCCCCTCACGCAGCACCCCTGCTACGCGCCCTTCCTCGCCGCGCTCGGCGGCGGCAGGCCGCGCACCGCCGCCCTCTTCCCCGTGCATTTCCATGGCCGCCTCGTCTTCGGGCTGTACCTCGACGGCGGCCCACACAAGCGTGTAACCACAGACGTCGGCGACCTGCTCGTGCTCGCCCAGCGCGTCCCCGCCGCCATCGAGCGCCTCATAAGGCACCGCACCTGCGAGCACATCGCGCGCGCCCCAAGATAACCTTGCACCATATCGGTAGTAGCGAGGTCCGAGTCGAGGTATACAGCTCCAACGGTATGCGGGAGGAAGGCAGATGCCTACACCAGATTCAGCGGCGAGGAGTGCTCCGTCATGCAAGCCATCGAGCCTAGGCACTTCGAGTTACTGGGGGTGTCAAACCCGGCGCTGAAATTTCGACCGGAGCGGCTGACCCCGGAGTCTTTGAAGGTAGGCAGCGCCGTCATCAAATGCGCGGCGGTCAACGACGGCTCGCCTTGCCGCCTCGTGAACGTCTCCGCGAGCGGCGCCGCCTTCGAGCTGCCTGGGCACGACGTCTTGCGTAACGGACAAGTGCTCGACGGCTTCTGCGTGACCTTGGACGACGTGCGCCTCTACGAAGGACGCGCGACGATCGTCAATCAGCGGCGTGGGATCGACCGCGACATCTGCGGGGTCTCCTTCCTCGACGCCTACCTGCCCGCGACCGCGCTCGACAACACCTGCAAGGCCGCCGCGGCGCTCCGCGAGACGGCGAGGCGACTGCTCGACGCCGAGGCCGTCGCCTCGGCCAGCATCGACGATTGGGTCAAGGCCTTCGTCGCCGACTTTCGGCTGTTCCTCGAAACCTTGCGCCGCACCTTCGAGGCCGTCGTACCACCGGGCGCCCCCGTGGAGGTCACCGACGGCGTCATCCGCTACGTGGAGAAAGAGACGCGCGCGACCTTTCACGCCCTCGTGCACAGGTGCAACGACGTCATCACGCGCGTCAAAAAGAGCCACCTGCCCGCGGTGCAGCAATACATAAAGGCCCAGCTCCACGACCTGCTCTTGCCCTCGCCGCTCTTTCGCCAATCTTATTACAAGCCGCTAGGGTACGCGGGCGACTTCGTCGTCATGAGCATGCTCTACGGCGATCACTACCAGGGCGACACCACGTACGCGCGGTTCTTGAATCGCCTCCTCTCCAAAGAGCCCGTCTCGCTCGCGGTCATAAGTCGCTTGCGCTATCTCGGCACCTGGATCGCGCGACTGGCGAACGAAGAGACGTCGGGAGAATTTCGCGTACTCTCGGTGGCCTCTGGTCCGGCGCGAGAGCTGCGTGATTTCTTGGCTTGCTACGCCGGGCCCCAGCCCCTCATGATCTCCTTGCTCGATCAAGACCCGCGGGCCCTGGCGTTCGCCCAAGCTTCGTTCGCCCCCTTGATGCCGCGCCTGCTCGATCATGTCTCGGTGCGTTACATAAACGCGGGCGTCAAGCAGCTCATTCGCGAAGCAGAGTGTTTCCCCGAGCTACGTGACCTACACCTCATCTACTCCGCGGGTCTGTTCGACTATCTGCCAACCGCGGCGGCCAAGGCGCTCCTCACAAAACTCTTCTCCATGCTCGCCGAGGGCGGCGTCTTGATCATCGGCAATCTCTCGGAAGCTTGCGAAGACCGGGGGTTTTTGGAGTGCGCCGTCGACTGGTCGATGATCTACCGCACTCGCGATGACCTCACGAAGCTGGCAGCGACGGTTCCGGCCCGCCGCACAAGCCTCGAAGCAGAAGAGACCGGCATCAACAGATTTCTTGTGCTACAACGCTGAACGTCGCGTGGTACCGAACCTGATCGAATCATGGATATAACA
>CAYXQW010000094.1:0-589 GCA_964466695.1 uncultured Bdellovibrionales bacterium | reverse complement strand
CGCGCAGCCCAAGCTGCTCGCTGGCTTTGCGCAAGAAACGCGGAGACTCTTGGTCGAACGCACGCGTTTCATGATCTATGCCGGGGCCCCTATCTATATAGCGTTTTGGCTCCTCGACCGCGCCGTATTCTCCGAACAGAGCCTATCGTTTTTGGTGCTGCGCCTCGCCGGCAGCGTCTACTTCGCGGTCGCCCTCCTCGCGACCTTCGCCCGCAGGGGGCAACGGATAATTCTCCCGTTGTCCTTGTCCATCGTTTACATCAGCGCGGCCATCATCGCCGCCATGACCGTGCTCGGGGGCGGCTTTGGCAGCACCTACTACGTCGGCATCATGCTCGTGGTCTTCGTCGCCGGCTCGTTCATGCCCTGGTCACCTTTGGTCATGGCCATCTTCAGCGCCGCGGTGCTCACCACCTACTTCATCCCGAACCTCCTGCGTCACGGGATCTTGGAGCCGACGGCGTTCACCTCGGCGGCCTTCTTCCTCGCCGCGAGCTGCGTGCTCGCCACCTTCGCCGCGAGCGCCAACGCGCGGCGGCGATGGCGCGACTTCGAGCTGCGACGAGAGTTCGAGCGCGCCAACGAGGAC
>CAYXQW010000093.1:1356-9159 GCA_964466695.1 uncultured Bdellovibrionales bacterium | reverse complement strand
CGCCGCCGATCACCCACTGCGTCCGGCCATATTATGGAACGATACGCGCTCTGCCAAAGAGTGCGAGGAGCTCCAAGGTCGGGTGGGTGAGCTTACCCAAATCACCGGCAACCTCGCCATGCCCGGCTTTACGGCGCCCAAGCTCCTGTGGGTGGCGAAGCACGAGCCTGCGCTCTTCGCGAAGGTCTCGTCGGTGCTTCTGCCCAAGGACTACCTGCGGCTCTGTCTTTGCGGCGAGAAGGTCTCGGACATGTCCGACGCGGCCGGCACCTTGTGGCTCGACGTGGCGGCCAGGCGGTGGTCCGAGGTCATGCTCGCGGCCACGGGTCTAGGTGTGGGTCATATGCCTCGCCTGGTCGAGGGCAGTGAGGTCTCCGGGTGTTTGAGCGCGGAGCTAAAGCAGCGCTTCGGGATGAGCGGCGAGGTGTTGATCGCCGGCGGCGGCGGTGACAACGCGGCGAGCGCCGTGGGCATAGGCGCGGTGGTGCCTGGTCAGGGTTTCGTCTCGCTCGGCACCTCGGGAGTGGTCTTCGTCGTCAACGAGCGCTTCTCGCCGAACCCCGCGCGCGCCGTGCACGCCTTCTGTCACGCGCTGCCTGGCCGCTGGCACCAGATGAGCGTCATGCTGTCGGCGGCGAGCTGTCTCGATTGGGTGAAGGATCTCGTGAGCGCAGAGAGCGTCGCCGCGGCTCTGGCCGAGGTCGAGACGCTCGACGAGCGCGCTCGCGCCCGCGCGCCGTTGTTCTTGCCATACCTCTCGGGCGAGCGGACGCCGCACAACAACCCGGCGGCGACCGGGGTGTTCTTCGGCCTGACCTCTGACACCGACCGCGCGGCGCTGGTCTACGCGGTGCTCGAGGGCGTGGCCTTCGGCCTCGGCGACGGCGTGGCCGCGCTGCGCGACGCCGGCACCACGGTCGGTATGTTGTCGCTCGCAGGAGGCGGCTCGCGCAGCGCCTTCTGGTCGCAGCTCATCGCTGACGTGCTCTCGGTGCCGCTGCAGGCGCATCGGGGCGGCGAGACGGGGGCGGCGCTCGGCGCGGCGCGGCTCGCGGCGCTCGCCTGCGGTCTCGATGAAGCTTCCGTGTGTACGGCGCCGCCGGTCGCGCGGATCTTTACGCCGAGCGCTCGCCCTGCGGCCTGGCTAGCCGAGCGGCAGGTGCGTTTTCGCGCGCTCTACCCGCGACTTGTCGATGTCTGGGAGTGATATCGGTACTTAGAATTCAACCTTGTGCAGATGTATCGAGGAGAGATCTCATCATGACGAGCTATTTTTCTTCTGTCCCCGCCATTCGTTACGAGGGTATCGAGAGCGACAATCCGCTCGCGTACCGTTATTACGATAAAGACCGCCTAGTGCTCGGCAAGCGCATGGAAGATCACCTGCGCCTCGCGGTGTGCTACTGGCATACGTTCTGTGCCGACGGCCAGGACACCTTCGGCGGTCCTACGTTCGATCGGCCCTGGTATGGCGGCTCCGACGCCATGGCCGCGGCGCGCCTTAAGGCCGAGGCTGCCTTCGACTTCATCACGCGCCTCGGCGTCAAGCTCTACACCTTCCATGACCGCGACGTCGCCCCCGAGGGCGCGACACCGCGCGAGAGCCTCAATAACCTCCGGGCCATGGTCGAGGTGCTCGCCAAGGAGCAGGAGCGGACCGGGGTCAAGCTCCTCTGGGGCACGGCCAACCTGTTCGGCAACAAGCGCTACATGGCAGGCGCGGCGAGCAACCCCAACCCCGAGGTGTTCGCCATGGCTGCTTGTCAGGTCAAGGCCGCCATGGACGCCACGCGCGAGCTCGGCGGTGAGAACTACGTGCTCTGGGGCGGGCGCGAGGGCTACGAGACGTTGCTCAACACCGACGTGAAGCAGGAGCTCGAGCAGCTCGGGCGGTTCCTATCCATGGTGGTCGAGTACAAGCACAAGATTGGATTCAAAGGCGCGATCCTCATCGAGCCGAAGCCCTGCGAACCCTCGAAGCACCAGTACGACTTCGACACCGCCACCGTCTACGGCTTCTTGCGGCACTTCGGTCTCGAGAAAGAGGTGAAGGTCAACATCGAGGCCAACCACGCGGCGCTGGCCGGGCATGCCTTCGAGCACGAGATCGCCACCGCCATGGCGTACGGCATCTTCGGCAGCCTCGATATCAACCGCGGTGATCCGTTGCTCGGCTGGGACACCGACCAATTTCCGAACAACGTGCCCGAGCTCGCCTTGGCGCTCTATGTTTTGCTCAAAGGCGGAGGCTTGACGACGGGCGGTCTCAACTTCGACGCCAAGGTGCGGCGCCAGTCGTTCGAGGCCGAGGACCTGTTCCACGCGCACGTAGGCGGCATCGATGTGTGCGCGCGGGCCTTGCTCGCGGCGGAGCGGCTCCTGCAAGACGGTCGGCTCGACAAGCTGCTCGACGCACGTTACCAGGGGTGGAGCGGGGCGCTCGGCAAGGACATCCTCGCCGGCCGCGTGGGGCTCGAGGAGCTGTCGGCGCGGGTGCTCGATCGCAACGCGGAGGTCGCGCCCATCTCCGGTCGCCAGGAGTACCTCGAGAACCTTGTCAACAACCTCATGGCTTGAGGTTGATGTTGAGCTTCTGCGTGCGCCCGGGCTGAATGACGATCTTGCGCTCGGTGTCGATCTCGGCGGCCTCGTTTTCGAGCTTTATGATGTGTGAGCCCGCGGCCAGCTCTATTTTGTAGAGCGGGGTGGCGCCGTAGGGCTTGCCGTCTATCGACACCTTGGCCCATGGTTTGGTGTTGAGCGTGAGGAAGCCGTTGCCGCGCGCCGATTCGTCCGGCGTGGGTCGCGGGGGTGGTTGTGCCTTGCTCGTCTGGGCTTTGGCCCTCGGAGCTTGAGTGAGCGTCACCGCGAGGTGGCGTGTCTCGCCGCGCTCGAGCTTCAGGCTGATCGTGGTGGCTTGAAAACCTACCTTGCCGAGCTCGAGGCTGTGAGCGATCTCGGGATCGAGGGTGTCGATGGTGATGGGGGTCGTGCCGAGCACGAGCTCGCCTTTGCGCACGGTGGCCCCGGCGGGGGTCGTCGTAAGGTGCAAAGTCGGCGCGAGCGCGGCAGCCGGCGGGGATATGGGGATCTCCTGGGTGGGGAGGGGCGTCGCCGTGTCGCTTGAGAGCGCGCGCAAGGGGGACTCGGGTGCCAAGAGGAGCCAGGACGACGCGATCACGACGAGCAGGGCGAGCGCTGCCCAGGGCCAGATGGTCTTGGCTTTGGCCTTGTCGGTCTCGACCTCTCCTATAGTGGTGGTTTGTTGGTTGGCGCTTTCGCGAAAGCGCTGTGAGGAGATGGAGGAGGCGAACGACTCCTGGCTCGGCGTGAGGTCGCGCGTGCGCTCGGCGAGCTCCTTACCGAAGTGATAGGCGATGAACTCCGACAGGTCATGCTCCGAGGCGCTCTCGCCCGAGCTCTCGATGTAGCGCTCGAGGGCCTTCGCGGCCTCGAGCGCGCGCGGGAAGCGCTCGTCGCGGTTCTTGGCGAGCATGCGCATGACGATGGCGTCGAGCTCGGCGGGCACCGTGGGGTCCACGCTCGAGGGAGGAGGCAAGGTCTCCTGGGTGAGCTTGCGGATCACCTCGATGTCATCGTTGATCTTGAGCAGGCGCTTGTTGGTTACCATCTCCCAGAGCACGATGCCGAGGGAGAACTGATCGCTCCGGCCGTCGAGGCTCTGGCCGAGCACTTGCTCGGGAGACATGTAGTGGAGCTTGCCTTTGATGAGTCCCGTGCGCGTGCGCGATGAACGATTGGCTGCTTGCGCGATACCGAAGTCGACCACCTTGGTGACCCCGTCGTCGCGGACCATGATGTTCTGTAGGCCGATGTCGCGGTGGACGATCCCGAGCGGGGCGCCCTCGGTGTCGCAGGCATGGTGCGCGTGGTCGAGCGCTCGCGCGGCAGCTTCTGCGATGCGCGCCGCGAAGGGGCGTGGCAAGCGCGTCTTGGCTCGCTCGAGCGCGTGCATGAGGCGCGCGAGGTTCTCGCCGCGGATGTACTCCATGGCGATGATGTACATGTCGTTCCACTGACCGACCTCGTAGATCGAGACGATGTTCGGGTGATTGAGCGTGGCGGCGACGCGCGCCTCGTCGAGGAACTGCTCGACGTAGCCTTGGTCGTCGGCCAGATCGGGCAGCAGCGTCTTGAGGATGGCCAGGCGGTCGAAGCCGGCGACGCCGCTCTGCCGCGCGAGAAAGATCTCCCCCATGCCGCCGACGGCGAGGCGCCTTATCACCTGATAACGACCAAAGACCAGGGGGCCAGCTTGGGGTGTTTGCTCGGTGATGAGGTTACTCCTTGAGATCGAGGCGACCTGCGGTCTCCGGCAGCGAGGTCGAGCGGCTGTAGATCAACCAGGTGCTCACGCCGATGGCCGCCGTCGCTCCCGCGGCGGCTGTCCAAAACCACCAGGTCTTGTAAGCTGGCACCGCCTTCGCGACTTTGCCAGGGGCCACCATGATCCCGAGCGGCGCCGCGGCGTCGCCGACCTCGAGCAGCGGGTTGCTCTCGCTGTCCTGCGTGGTGACGTAGTACTGCAAGACGAAGCCGCGGTCGTTGGCCGTCCAGTCTCCCGGCAACTCCGCGCGCCAGGCGCCGCCGTCATCGAGCTTTAAGGCCAAAGAGGAGAAGGGCTCGTTGGCGTCCCGTCGATAGCGCACCTCCATGGCGCTCACGGCGCCGCGGGGATCGCGCAGGCGATACTCGAAGGCCAAAGGCTTGCCGCCCTTGGCCTTCTCGGGGGTGGCGCTCGTGAGCACGAGCTCCTTGCGTGTGCGCTCGAGCTCGAGGGCGCGGAGCTGGTTGCGGATGGCTCGCTCTTCTACTTGCACCTTGCGGAAGACGGCGAGGATCTTGGGCGAGGTGTCGCTCGCCATCTCGTAGTCGGGGCGCCCGCGCAGCAAGAAACGAAAGGGCTTCTCGGCCTCGATAGCGTCGCCAATGACGGCGAGCGAGCTGCCGTGGAGCAGGTAGGCGTCGAGCTGTTGCTCAATAGTGGCCTCGCTGCGCGCGAGCACGGCCTCGGCGAGCGGGATGACCTGTCCGTATTCGAGGTTTGTGTAGAGCGCCTTGGCGCGCGCGAGCAGGTTGTCGGTGGGCTCGGAAGAAGAAGGCGCGCGCGCGGACTTCGCGGAGCTTTGGCGCGCCGACGACGGTGCGCTCGCCGCCTCGGGGGGGGCGTCGAGGTCGGGCAGCGGCGGCAGCGCGCTCTCGGGCTTGGGCTTGCGGTTCTTTTTTCGCTTTGGCTTGTTCTTGGCCCTTGGGGCGGCCTCGGCGTAGGTGCTCATGGTCCCTTGGCGCAGGGCGGCGGGCTCGGGGAGCACCATCGTTATCATCAAGCACAAAATCAGGTGGTAGCTGCGCACGTCGAAGGCCTTGTTCGTAACGGCGTTAGCACGCCGCGACAGATCTATTGGTAAGGTTAGCTCATGCCGGGAGGTAAGGCCAAAAGAGCGGTGTGCGCGGGTGGAGCGCGATGGTGGTGAGGGTCTCGGTAAAGAGGCTCTCGAGCCGCGCCTTGTCGAGGCGCAGCACCAGCTCGGAGGGGTCCTCGGCGTAGGCGCGAGCCTCTAAGCTCGTGTCGGGTTCGTAGCCGAGCTTGGCGAAGAGGCGCTGCGATCCTTTGTTCTCTGCGATGATCGCGACATAGATCCTCTCGAGCGCGAGAGGACCGAAGGCCAAGGCATGCAGCATCAACGCGAAGCGCGTGCCGAGCCCGCGTCCTTGCTCGGCCCGATTGCCGATCATGATGGCGCACTCGGCGCGTCCGTCCTCTATGTGCCGTAAATCGGCGTCTCCCAAGAGCTCCGTTCCACGGTAGAGCAAGAACAGGCGGGCGCCGCTCGCTCGCGCTTCGCGGTAGTAGTCGAGTACCTCCGCGGCCGTCATGACGGCGCTGTTCGCCATCATCTGGAGGTTGTGGGGGTCGTTGTAGAAGGCGCTGAGCTCGGCGGCGACCGCCTCCCACTCTTGCTCCTCGGCTTCGACGAGCGACAGCGAGGTCCCGCCGTCGCTCGTGGTCGCGGCCCAGAGCTCTCGCGGCACGATGTTACGCCGACTCGCGGATGACGAGCTCGGGCTTGAAAGAGACCTTCTTGGGGCTGATGAGGATCTCGAGCCCGTCGGTGATGGCCATTTTATAGACGGCCTCGGCCATCTCCTTGAGGGGCTGGCGCAAGGTGGTGAGCGGCGGCGTGGAGATGCGCGCGATGTCCATGTCGTCGTAGCCGACGATCGCGATGTCGCTCGGCACCTTTATGCCGCGCTGCCGCGCGCTCTTGAGCAGCCCGGCGGCGCACTCGTCGCCGGCGGCGCAGAAGATGGCGTCGATGTCACGGACGTCGTCGAGCAGCTTCTGCATGGCTTTTACGCCGTCGAAGTACGAGTAGTCGCGCACCTCGATGAGGGCGCCGCTCGCGAGCGTGAGCCCGTTGGCGCGTAAGGCTTCTTGCAGGCCGTTGAGCCTTTGTTGCGCGTTGTATCCGCCCTCTACCTGCGTGCGGCCCGAGACCACGGCGATCTTCTTCCGGCCTTTTTTTATGAGGTAGTCGCCGGCCATGTAGCCGCCTATGAAGTTGTCGGTGGTGACCGTCGAGGTGCCGGAGATCTCCTCGTCGACGAGCACGATGGGCACGCGGGCGGCTTTGTAGGCGGCGATGGTGGCGGGGTCGGGGCGAATGCAGATGCCGATGAGCGCGATGGGCTTGGATTGCTCGAGCAGGGCTTGCATCCGCTTTTTTTCGGTCTCGGCCATGCCCACCGTAGAGTATTGCAAGATGGTCTCGTCCGGGCGCAGGGTGTTCTTCAAATGCGCCAAGATCTTGGCAGGGAAAGAGAACGCGAAGCTCGCGGCCATCACCGCTATTTGCACATCACCCATTGCCGACTCCACGCAAGTTACAGGATTCATGTCGCGGGCAGACTGTCTGATGATTATAGCATGGGACCAAACGGCGCCAGGGGCGCGAGCGACTGGAATGACAACGGTCTCGGCTGCTATTACTTAAGAGAGGTTATGAAGACTAGCGTTACTGACCAAGCCTCGTTGCTGGACGGACTCGTCGACGAGGTGCGCCGCGCCTTTATCGACGATCGCGCCATCTTGTCCTTTCGCGAATACTTCGAGCTGGTGTTGGCCTACCCGCGGCGTCATCTGCGCGGCGCGGCGCAATATGTCGTCGACATGCTCGATTATTTCGGGCGCGAAGAGCTCGAGCTGCCCACGGGCAAGGTCACGCGTTATCGAGTCTTCGACGCGCCGTTTGCGCGCGGCGAGGGCCGCGTGGCCGGACAAGAGCAGGTGCAGGAGCGACTCTACCGGGTGTTCTCGAACTTCGCGCGCGAGGGCAGGGCCAACAAGCTCATCTTGCTGCACGGCCCGAATGGCAGCGCCAAGAGCTCGATCGTACGTTGCTTGATGGGCGGCATGGAGGCGTACGGGCGCACCGCGGAGGGCGCCCTCTACGGCTTTAGCTGGATCTTCCCGCTCGAGCGGCTGCTCGCCGCCGACAGGATAGGCTTCGGCAGCGAGCAGAAGGACCCTCGTCTCGCCGCTTCGTACGCGCGCCTGCCCGCGGAGAGCATCGACGCGCGCGTGTTCTGCGACCTGCACGATCACCCCCTGTTCTTGTTGCCAGAGGCCCAGCGCGCAAAGCTCTTCGCCGAGATCGCGCAGAGCTCTCCTGCGGGCAAGAAGCCCATCGAGCCGTGCGAATATCTGCGCCGCGGCGACCTCTGCTACAAGTGCCGCCGCATCTACGACGCCTTGCTCGCGAGCTACGACGGCGACGCCGA
>CAYXQW010000093.1:0-1346 GCA_964466695.1 uncultured Bdellovibrionales bacterium | reverse complement strand
CGCCGAGAAGGTGCTCTGCCACGTGCAGGTGGAGCGGCTCTATGTGTCGCGCCGTTATCGGCGGGCTTTGGCCACCATCGAGCCCCAGCTCTCGGTGGACGCGCGTGTCCAACAGGTCACGGCCGACCGATCTCTCGGAGCCTTGCCGAAGGCGTTGCAGCACACGGCGCTCTATGAGCCGACCGGGCCGCTCGTCGACGCCAACCGCGGGTTGCTCGAGTACAGCGATCTCCTGAAGCGGCCGGTGGAGGCGTTCAAGTACCTGCTCGACACGGTGGAGACGTCCTCGGTGGTCTTGGACTCGTTCTTGCTCCACCTCGACATGGTGCTTCTCGGCTCGACCAACGAGACGTATCTCGACGCCTTCAAAGAGCACCCCGACTTCCCGTCCTTCAAGGGGCGGATGGAGCTCATCAAGGTCCCGTTGCTCTTGCGCTACGAGAGCGAGCGCGACATCTACGCTTCGCAGATCACCGAGAAGGTGATCGGGCGGCACATCGCGCCGCACGCCCTCGATGTGGCGGCGTTGTGGGCGGTGCTCACCAGGATGCGGCGCTCGGATCCGGCGGCTTATCCGCACGAGCTTTGTGAGGTCATCGACTCCCTCACGCCCTTCGAGAAGCTCATGCTCTACGACCGCAAAGAACCGCTCGCGCGGCTTGGCACGCGGGAGAACCGCGAGCTTTTGAGCCTCATCCCCGAGCTCTACGCCGAGTCTCGTCGTTACGTGATCTACGAGGGACGTTTCGGCGCGAGCGCGCGCGAGATCCGGAGCTTGCTCTTGAACGCGGCGCACCTCGAGGGTTACGAGTGCTTGAGCCCGCCCGCGGTGTTTTGCGAGCTTACGGGGCTGCTCGACGCGAAGACGGTGCACGAGTTTCTGCGGCAGGAGGTGGTGCGCGGCTACTACGATCACGCGGGGTTTCTGCGCGAGGTGGAGGAGATCTACACCTCGTGGATCGATGACGAGGTGCGCGAGGCCACGGGGATCGCGCAAGAGCAGAGCTACGCGCAGTTGTTCGGGCGATATGTCTTGCACGTCTCGCACTGGGTCAAGGGGGAGAAGCTGCGCGATCAGGTCTCGCTCGAGCTGCGCGAGCCGGATCAGGCTCTCATGAACGAGATCGAGAAGGTGTTGATCGGGGGGAGCGACAAGCCCGAGGACTTTCGCCGCGCCTTGATAAGCACCATCGGGGCGCGCGCGCTCGAGGTGCCCGAGGCCATGCTCGACTACGCCGAGCTCTTCAAGAGCTACATCGATCGCTTGCGCGAGGACTTCTTTACGAGCAGGCGCAAGGAGCTCGCGCGGGCTTGCGAGGTGTTCTTGAAGCACGCCGCGGGGGAGA